>JAHDEN010000182.1 GCA_020628815.1 Chloroflexota bacterium
TCAGCCAAATGCAGGCACTCGCCAGCGGCACGGCCGCCCACATCGTGCGCCCCGCTTGGAACGATACGGTTTTAATCAAACGACTGCTCGACATCGGGGCCAATACGCTTCTGATCCCATTTGTGCAAAATGCCGATGAAGCCGCCGCCGCAGTAGCGGCGACTCGCTATCCACCAGCAGGGGTGCGCGGGGTAACCGGGAGCGGCCGGGCGGCCCGTTACGGCCGGGTCAAAGATTATCTGCACACGGCAGCCGATGAAATTTGCGTCATCGTGCAAATTGAAACAGGAGACGCACTGAGTCAGCTCAAAGAAATCGCTTCGGTTCCCGGCGTAGACGCTGTGTTTATCGGCCCTTCCGATTTGTCAGCCTCACTGGGTCATTTGGGCAACCCGTCCCACCCAGAAGCGCAGGCCGCCCTAAAAAGCGCCATCGACCAGCTAAATGAGCTGGGCAAACCGGCCGGAATTCTGGCCTTTAACCCAGACGATGCCAAACGGTATATCGATTGGGGATATCGGTTTATAGCGGTTGGCTCCGATCAAAGTGTGTTGGCCAAAGGGACATCGGCTCTGGCTGCATCATACAAATAAGGAAACGTGGAACGTGCGACGTAGATACGCAACACGTTCCACGCTTTTATCAAAATTTTTCCCCCTACGGCCCAACCAGAACCGTCCCCAAGTCAACAAAATCTTGCTGATCAGCCCCATGGGTTAACCGGCGATTCGGGGGGAGTGTTTCGTACAATCCCATCACCAGCTGATAATCGCCAGGCGGCAAATCGGCCGGAATTAACAGCCCATGCTGATCAATCACACGTTCATCTACAGCCCACCCGTCAGTCGGTTTTAAATTCCCCACCGGCTCCGCATCACGCTGAGCCACCAACGCCCCATCCCCATCCAGAAGCTGAATAAAAATTTTATAGCGGGTGTCGATCTGTTGCGCGCCCGTCCAAAAAAAAGCCAGCCCCAGAACTTCTCCCGGCCGTACTGTCGTGTCACTTAGCTCAACCTCGTCTAACCGCATGCCGCTCGGCTCGGCCGATTCCGGTTTTTCAAACCCGGTCGCCAACACAAAATCAGGGGGATTGGTGTCGCTGGGTAGAAAATCGCCCAAAACCCCATAGGTCACCAAGCGAACATTCCCGTACCATTCGTCGGTCGATTTAAACGCCCGCTCATCCAGCGTGCGCTCCACAATCCGGTTGGGATCAAACCCCTCGAACCCCCAAAACAGCGCATACACAAAACCATGTTCAGCCAAGATCGCCTCCGTCTCCAGCCGCCTCCGTTCATCGCTCCAAGAATTTTTCGGCATCGGATAAAGCGCCTGTCCCCCATCTTCCCCCGCATACCATGTAAACACTTCCCACTGATTCGGGGCGTTCAAAATCACCGCCCCATTCTCCCTGTTTTCCGCTTCGATCAACGCTGCAATCGCCCGATAATCATCCCTAAAATTGGCCGGATCTGTCAACATCGGACCCACATTGACCAGGCTCAACCACCCGAAAACACCCACCACCGCCAGCCTGTCTGCCAAACGATTTGGCATCAGCGGATGCCCTGTCGCCCACTCAACCCCCAGCATCGCCAACAGCCAAACGGCCGGAACCACAACGGTTAAAAACTTTTGATAATTTTCGTCTGTTGCCCCTACCCCATACATCAGCAAAATCGGCAAAAACAGCCAAATCATGGCAGCAAGCGCTTCGGCCCTAAACTTTTGTTGGATGATGGCCAACATGCCGATCAGCAGCACAAAAAGAGCGAAAAAGTAGAACGGCCCACCGTTTTCTAAACTCCCGAACGGGCCGCCCAAAAGCCACAGCCCGCTTTGTTGCATAAAATCCAAAAACGGCGCATCCCCGGCCGCCCGGGTTGATGAGCCGGTGCGTAAAAAGATCGGTATCCACGGGGCATAGGCCAGTAAAGCCCCGATAACGGCAACCAGCCACGGCCACCCTCGGTCCCACATGTTTCGGATCGAACCCGCTTGCAGGGTCCACAAAACCACGATCAGCCCTTGGGCCACAATCACGGCCGGATAGACGTAGTGGGTGTACAAACCTGCGATAGTAAGAAGTGTGAAGGCAAAAGTATGAAGGAGAAGGCTGGAACTACCCGACTTCATACTTCTTACTTGATACTTCAAACTTCGTAGCAAAACAAGCATCGACAGGGTTGCAACCGCCCCGAGTAACGCATACATCCGCGCCTCTTGGCTGTAGTAGATCAGCGGTGGCGAGAGTGCGACCAGCAAGCCAACGGCTATCGCCCCCGAGCGTGAGAGCCACAACCGGCCGATAGCGATGCTTGCCGCTACCTGAATCAGTCCGGCCACGACTGATACAAATCGGAGCGAAAAATCACTTTGCCCAGCCAGCGGCCACCATCCCCGCAGGGCCAAATAATAAAGCGGCGGATGGACATCACTAGCGGTCCCTTCGAGAATCAATTGCACCGAGCGACTACTCAGGCTGGCGCTGTTCCCCTCATCATTCCAAAACGATTGATGATCAAGACGATATATGCGTGCTCCAAACCCGATCAGCAAAACAACCAGACACCCCAAGCGGAACCAGTTGGTTTTACTCAATGTCACGTCGGCGTCCCCAATCTAGCAGTTGCCAGAATAAAATGGCGGCCCCGGCCAGCAAAAACCAGCGGCGGCTGGCTTGCCATGCAAAAAACAATCGGCCGGGATAGTTTGCTTCGGTCATGCTGGGCAGTGCTTCGGCCAAGGCTGTATAAGCCGGCATCGGTGTAAAGTTCGGCTCCATCAGCCGGAAAAAGTATTTTGGTTGGCTACGATCCTCTCCAGCTTCTTTGAAAAACCAATACGCCCCCACTTCAACCCACGGCCACTCGGTCAGGATGCGTTCATACGCCTCAACCGCATAGCGAGCCTGCTCTTCTTCGCTCACCTGACCAAAGGTTTGCGGCATCCCATCTGGCACCACGTTCCAGCCGAGTTCGCTAATCCAGATCGGTTTATGTGCATCTCCATGACGGACCATCACGTCACGCAACAACAAGTTATGCGGATAGTTGATCACACTCGGCCGTAAACGTTGGTCTGTCGCTCCCGAAAACAAGCCGTACCCTTGCACAGAAAGTACGTCAAAACAATCACCGCCGCCCGACGCATAAATGCGCTCTAAATAGATTAGGTCGTTCAAATCTCGATAGTTGAGCGCAACAGTGGGTGCCATCGTGCCTGACAAAATAATGGCATTGGGATCGGCCGCTTTAGCCCGCTTGTACCCTTCACACATCAGCAAAGAAAATGCTTCGGGTCGAATACACTGTTCGCTCCCATTTGGCTCACACATAGTTCCCCACTCCGGAAAAATATTTGGTTCATTCCAAAGTTGATAGTATTTAATGCGACCTTTGTATCGTGTGACAACCGTTTCAACATAATCCCCATAATCAGAATAATCATCCGGCGGGGCTAATGTCCCAACCGTGTTGGTTAGGGCGCGGGTCCATGCGGGTGGGTTATCCAACCGGGCCAAAATTTCAATGTCGTTCGCCTCAGCTAAATCAACAATATTGTCATATTTTTCCCACGCACTGATCCCCTCCGGATAAACGTCAAGATTTCGCTTATCCAAAAAGTCACCTTTGCCTGCAATCTCGATATCTTCCCACACAAATTGCTGGCGGATCAGCCGAAATCCGGCCGCGTTTATTTTTTGCAGGCTTTCGTCCCGCACCTCAGGCAACGCTTCAGTTTGTAAAAACGTATTTACCCCAAATTGAGTTTGAATGCCAGTAGGCTCTACATCAAATGGAGCTAAACGTGGGGCAGGACGCACGGCCGTGTAGGCCCATTGCAACATGCCGCGCCCCTGTGCCAAAATATTTTCTTCACCCGTTGTTCCGTAGGGGGTTAAAGCTGGAGGCCATAAACCAATCAGCAGTGCGGCTAAAGCCATCCAAAAAAGTGTGCGACGAGAAATCATAATTTTTAGCTTTATCAGCATTTCAGCTAGTAAGCGAAGCGTGCTGACTAACTAGCTCATTCTGCCTCAAATACCTGATTAAACAACCACGCTAAGCCAACGCCAGGCAACCCGCAAACCACCGCCACAAACATCCAGCGCCAAACGCCCCAATCGGGCAAAAATTCCGCCCCTGGCATTTCAGTAAAGAACCAAATGTAGCCAACCAGTGCAAATAGCAATCCCCATAAAATTTTACGCAACCGGCCGCTTAACGGATGTTTTTCTGATCGGGTCAAGTTCCCGATCCAGCCCACACCAAACAGCCCTAAAATCAGGCTGCCTATCGTCTGCATTTCAGTCAGCGTGATATTAATCTGGGGTTCCGTATTGGGTGGCTGCGGCACGAGGGTTGGGGCCGGTGTAATGGTGGGATTAGGTGTTGGGGTGGTTGTCTCAGTTGGGATTGGAGACGGTGTGGGTGTAAAGGTCGGCAGTGGCGTTGGGGTGATCACTTCAATTTGAGCACTCGCATTTTCGGCGATGGCGATATCCACTTCGGCCGATGTGCGTGCTTCGCCCGATTGAGCCCGTAACCGGAATTGCCCCGGCCGATCTTCTAACACATAGTCAAAACTGGCCCGGCCGTCTATCGTAAACACCTCTGCAATAACGCTAAAAAAGCCCTGAACCCGATCTTCTTGAGTAAATTGCACCAGCGTCCCATCTGGCACCGCATTCCCGTTGTAGTCGGTAATAATGCCGGTCCGTAAGCGGAGCGTGTCGCCGGGTGAATTAGCGGGCAAGATATTATCAGCCCCATTTTCATCTTCCTCGATCATCAAGTCGATCACCTGCAGCGGCTGGGGAGATGTAACTTGATCCAGATCATACCGCACAGAAGAAATTGAAATCGGAGAGGCCCCTCTTGCGGGTTGCTCGCGGAAAATTACACGCGCGGCCGCATCTACAAAAGATTCACCCGGGCTAAATAGCCCGAAATAAGCGGTGATCTGACTCGTATCGGTCGCATCTAGATCAATCGGGTAGCCCATTGAAAACACAGGCACAACCCGGCCGCTCAGCATGTCCGGCCGTTCGGCTAGCAGTTGGTTCAACGCACTAGATGAGCTGATATCCCCCCGAACCCCTTGGGCCAAGAAAACGACCCATTCCGCATTCTGAAGCGCATCTTGTACGAGAAATTCTGTAGGGTAAATCACCGGCTCTGAAATGACTGACGTATTTGTAATCGGCGCGGGGGTTGGTGCCAAAATCGGCGTTTCAGCATTTATATATTCGGCCAAGTCATCAAATGAAAAACTCGAAATCTGTTCTTCAGCAACCTGATTGCTCGCCTCTGGCCCATACAGCTGTAGCATCCGATTTTTCAAAGCTTCAACGCCGGGCCGGTTCACATTGTCACAGGTTGAGCAAGCAGACAATTCATGCACATCGGTAAAAATGACGATGTTGTCTTCCCGATTGGGCGTTCTGGGCAATGGCTCGGGATTATCACTCGGCCGGGGTGCCAGCTGTGCAATCGATTCAAGCGCAAGCATATCGATTTGATTTTTGGCAATCCCTATTTCACCTGCGACCGAAACTTCATCAATTAAGACGCTGCCTAAAGAAAAATCGCCGTCATACAGGTTTAGCTTTGCCTGCAAGATACGGACAACCGCTTCATCAACCCGTGCCCTAAATGTCGAGTTAGATGCGTATTCATCGGTAAACCAGTCGAGGGTGTCCGCAACATTATCAAATTCTGAAGTCAGGCTAGAATCGGCCGCAAAGTCCCCCACGTAAAGCAGGTCGTTGCCAGCCAGTAGCGAGTCACGAGCAACCCGACGATGGGGGAAAGGATCTTCTTCTGTTGCATAAAACCGGCGAATCGCAGGGGCTCCTAAATCGCCAGAAACGAGCAACCCACCGGCCGAACGCCAATCGGCCAACGGCTCAATCTGCAACAATGTCTCAATCGCCTGCGCATCAAAACTCAACGGAATCGAACTGTTGTCGATGTTCCCTTGAAAACCTTGATAACGCAGGTGGGCGGTCATAAACCCATCAATTGTGTCTGTCATCACAGCTCGATTTGCTACTTTCAAAAATGGAGCCAAATCCCCCTGCTGCAATTCAATCAAAGATGTCCGGACAGTTGCGACTTCACTATTCAGCGGCCGGTCACTGCCACCGCTGCCCGGGAAGTTCCCTCCCACAACTAACAGTTTGCCATCGCTACCAGATTTCACCCCTGCAACGTAGGCGGCCCCAAATTCCCCCACCCAATACGGATTCCCCCCGAAACTGTCAATCAGCCCGGCCGAATGCACGTCGCGTAAAAGCTCAGGTGCGCTAACCACATTTAATGATGGGTTGAGCATCAGATTAAAGCCCAAAGCATTCAGCTCTGACCCGATAATTTCCCCTGTTGTTTTTGCCATTTCAGGGTCCCAAGTTGCTCCAATTGCCAGCTGGCTAGGAACCTCTGTCAGATTGCTCAAAATCTGTGCGTGGCTTCCCCCACCGTGCGTAGAGCCGATAAACAACGGCAAAGGCATATTTAATGTTACCGTTAGCTCTTCCGATTGATCTAGTTCAGGATTTATCTCCTCAGATTCCGATCCGGCCGCAATGCGACTGCTCCGGCCGAGAAGAGATAGCTCTTGCAAGCTGTTAACCATCCGCCCTAAATCTTGTGCAGAGGTGGCTGAATCAGAGAAATTATCGTTCTCCGCTTCAAGAATCACTCCCCCAATGCGCGAAGTTAAAATCAATTTTTCAATATCTGAATTTGCTTCCAGCTCCGCCCCCTCAACAGAAACTAGAAAAAGCTGCCCCACTCGCTCTTCAGGCGTCATCTGCTCCAAAAGTGCTCGGGCATCTTCAGCATCAAACAGGCCCTGCTCTTCTTGAGCAAAACTCATTGATACAAACACACTACCCATCACCCATACCATGAGCGTCAGGAGTAGCAAAGCCCTAAGTCTTTTCATTGATAATCGGCAAAAGGATTAACCAACCTGAGGCGGTCCCCTTGCAATCTTCTTCTCCAATCAGATTTTAAATGTAGGCAACGATCATCTTTTAATATTTAGTGGGGGTGTTGGCAAAATCAATTCTGAAATCGACAACAAACTATACATAATATTATACCTCATTCCCCCCGTTCAGGTTAACCCCCTTAAATATACTTTCTAACCCTTCTGTAACCGATTAAGTTCTCTCTCAAAAACCATACTTTACGGGAAATTTCAGTAAGTTTCTTGTTTTTACATATGGTTCGCTCTGCGAAAAAAAAGAGCAAATTCTGTTGACAAAACCACCCGTAAGCAGTACTTTACTCCTACACATTTTGGGCGGGCGAAGCTACTAATAATTCTATGGGGACAATTCTATTTTCAGGAGATAATCTGAATAATATGTGCGAATCACAAGACAAACGAGATATGCAACCAGAGGAGACTATTTACGAGAAGCCTATGATTATTTTTGATAGTGTCATAACCACTCGTGCTGGGTCTCCCATCCTCGATCAAGCTCCCGACTTGTCAAATCAGCGGCCGGAAATCGATCTATTCCCCTCTGAGTAAAACAGCAAAACAGTTAAGCACAAAATACCGCCGGCCTGCGATATTTTGTGCTTCCTAACCGCTGCCCCTAAGGAGCCTCACCCGGTGTCGGGCTACCCCATTCTTCAAAGTCTGTGCAGCTATCTGTATCATAATTAAACGGATTCCGACGCAGGCTAGCCCCACTTACCGTCGTCGCGTCACAGGTCGGGTACCCATCCACAATCTTGTTCCCATAAACCAACACATCAACCGGCCGATCTGCCGCATCTCTAAAAAAGATGACATCTCCACTGTTGCCCAATCTTAAAAAGGTAGCAGGGTCTCCCCAGCTCAAGTCATCTGTTAGCTCGGCTACGTCGGGATGAGAGTCCAAAATCTCAAAATCGGGCAGTTTAAAGAACTCAGCTTCAAACTCAACCGCTTGCTGAGCCACAACGATAATCTGGTTTCCACCCAGCTTTGTTCCAGCAGGGAATCGTCGCAAATCTGCAAACTCATCCGGGGTTACCGCATCGGCCAAACTGTATCCCGAAATATCAATATCTGACCCAGACGGATTGACTATTTCGACAAATTCAGCCCCATCGGTAGAGCCAAATGGGTTATAAAGCACCTCGCTAATCAGCGGGTAATCGGCCGGAGTCTCGAACATATTTAAAACGCTGGGTAAATAGGTTCGTATCACAAAGTCTGACTTAAACATCGTTTCTAAATACCGGTATGCTTCGTCGGACTGGACCTGCAGCGCCATCTCCCGATTTCCTTTGGCCGCCTGCTCAGATCCATTTATGCTACCCACATGCACATATCCCCGGCCGTCGATTTCTGCCAACACCATCTTGTTGTGTATGCCCAAACCGGTCGGATTCCCTATCTGACAGCTCATGTCGAGCCGTTCAACCTTGGCAATCCCGTTTACCCAATCGCAGGTTGCCCAATTTCCGGCCGAATTGCTCGGTTGGTCAAAATAGCTGTCAAGCATGATCCTTACTTGGCTACCCCTGCGCGCCGCCCCAACATACCCGGCCAAGCGCACATTAGGGTCAAGGATTGGATCCTTTCCGCTCCCCCAATACAGCCGTTCATATTGTTGCTGTACCAAAATCGTATCTCCCATCCCTGCATCGTCTAACAACCGCAGCAATCCGCTATCAGGATTCATGAAATTCTCCGGTGATTGGATCACCTCAAACTCAAAATCACCCTCAAACGAAACAGCATCTGCAAAACCAACTGTGTAGCTGATCCCATTTTCATATGGCTGCGGAATATACGTTTGTACCGGCAGCCCCAGACCAGTTTCAACCGGTAGCCAGCGTGTAATGTCGTGATGGTTGGCCAAATCTAAATCGCGCTCAAATACCGTTTGTAACTGCCCAATCACCCCGGCCGCATCCGTGATCAACACCACCCCACGGCGGCCGAACGTACCATCATTTTTGGCGTCGGCCGGCCAACTGTTTGGGCTCAAGTTATCACTCCCTATCACCCCGATTTTGCCATCAATAATCATGAATTTGGCATGCAAAAACGTATAACGGTCAAAAACACGTTCCGATGACTCATTCACCATCGCATAACATTCACCACCCGCTTGCTCCAACTGAAAACAGTTGAAACGTTGTGAATCATCAATGCCACCTGGAGGACCACCTTCAAGCAAAATTTTAACCGCCACACCCCGATCCAAAGCCCCTTTCAAGCTCTCCAAAATATCGTGACTTTCAAACGTTTGGGTTTCAATCCAGATCGACTCTTGCGAATTTTGGATTAGCTTATCAATCGCCGCATAAGCGTTGTCTGGGGCGATTGCAACCGTTAGGACGGCCGATTGTTGCACAACAACCGTGTTGGCAAATTGTTCCAGATCCCAACCTGGATAAGCCACTCGTCTCCCTCGAATCGGGTCTTGTTTATCCTGAATCCAATCTGCGGCCGAATTTGAATCAGAAACAAGCAATCCGTTTTCACCTATCTTTCTTGAAAAAATCTGCCCTTCGGCCGCACCCAATTCATAAAACTCTAGAGGCTCTCCTTCCCATGCGCCGCTACTGGTCAAGTCGGCCGACCCACCGCCCTCATACACAAGAGCATCCATCAGCACGCCTGCACTATTCGACAATAAAACTTCATCGCCGCTATTTGAAAAGCCGGGCCAGCTCCCCTGCATCTCACCTAAACCGATATCTGGATCAAATCCAAAATGCAGTTTAAACATCTCACGATCCTTAGTCACCCACAGGCTTGCGCCAGCTTCCAACATGGTGTTTTCAGGAAAAGTAAGTTTAAGCAAATTGTCAGTCGTGTCTGAAAGTCCCCAACCGCTAATATCTACCGCAGCGTCGCTCACATTAACTAATGCAACCGCTTCATCTTTGTCATTAGCTGCCAGCGCATCGGGATAAACATGCAACAATAAAATATCGCTCTTATTTCCTCCGATTTTCCCTTCGGCCGACACCCAAGACAGTGTCATTATTAACAAAGTCAAAGCCAGGCTGGAACAAAATCCGACCCTCCGCAGAACATCCTTATTCATTTTAAATACTCCAAAACTGAATTTAGTTGATGATAATGTATACGGCTCACTTCTCTGGCTCACAAATAAAAAAGGCCCGATCTAATCAAATTAAATCGAGCCTTTTCACAAGTTAGTAGCTCCCAAATATTTTTCTATCTGTCGTAAAGATTAGATTTTACAGCCAGCATATCTTGGCGTACGTTCGGATTGGTCTCCACTTGTTCCATCATCTTTTCATACCCGTGCAAAATCGTTGTATGGTCACGATTTCCCAGCTGCATACCAATTTGCGGGAACGATGCCCCAGTTTCAGTACGAGCCAAATACATCGCCAACTGGCGTGGATAAGAAATCGAACGACTTCTGCCTGCACCACACATCAATTCTCGGCTCACATCAAAATGATGGCAAACCGTATCGATGACGCGCGAAACATTGATTTTTTCTTGCCGATTAACAAGGTCGGCTAAAGCCATCCGTGCCAATTGCATGTCAACCTGCTGCCCGGTCAGCTGACTGTACGCGATTACCTTGTTCAGAGCGCCTTCCAACTCACGAATATTGTGTCGCACTTGATGGGCAATCATCTCGACTACGTTTTGGGGCACAACTACCCCATTTTCTTCAGCTTTAGTTTTGATAATGGCGATACGTGTTTCGATGTTTGGCATCTGAACATCGGTCATCAATCCCCATTCAAAGCGTGATTGCAACCGCTCTTGCAAGGTTGCCATCGCTTTTGGGGGGCGGTCACTTGAAATCACCACTTGCTTTCCACGACTGTGTAAATCGTTAAACGTGTGGAAAAGTTCTTCCTGAGTCGATTCTTTACCGGCGATAAATTGAATATCGTCAATTAACAGCAGATCGGCCGTCCTATATTTTTCCCTAAACTGGCTGGTTTTTTGGCTCCGAATAGATTGAATCAAGTCGTTCGTAAATGCTTCTGATGTTACATAACGAACCTTCATCCCATTATCGGCACACTTATGCCCAATTGCATGCAAAAGATGCGTTTTGCCAAGCCCTACGCCCCCATAGATAAAGAGAGGGTTGTAACTTGCACCAGGTTTTTCTGCCACGCCCAAAGCGGCCGCATGAGCCAAACGATTGCTTTCACCTACAACAAACGTCATAAACGTATACCCAAGTCGTAGCCCTGTTTGATTCGCTACGTCTACTTCCTTTTTTGACACAAGTGGTTCTGAGCTTGATTCAACACCAGAGTAGTGACCATTTGAATGCCCGTTTTTGTGTGCCCCATTCCCATTAGCCCCGTTGCCGTTCCCATTCACTTTGCCGTTCTTTCCGTTTGCATGGTGTAGCCCATCCGCCATGACTTCAAACGAAATATTGTTTGCGTTCCCTGTAATCGCATTCAATGTCCGCAAAATTGTTTCTTGCAACCTGTTTTCCAACCAATCGCGAGCATAATCGTTTCGCACCCCAATTACAAAGTTGTTTTCCTCGTTACGCAACAGCTGTGCGTCCTTCAACCAAGTGTTGAATGTGGCTCGGGTCATTTGTAATTCTAGTTCGCCAAGGGTGGCTTTCCATGCTGCTTCAGGTTTGGTCATAAGGCATTTTCCAGTTCGACGGGGGCAAAAAATCTTCCTTAGTCGGAGACAGTGAATAGGTGCGTTTAAATTGTAGTATTTGGGCAACTATAGAGAGAATTCTAACCCCCGCGACACATTGCTATCTGATCGATAATTGAATGTGTCCCTCCTTTTCCTAATTCCTAAGGCTACAAAAGTTAGGTATTTCTCATCTGTAATCGTGAATGGATTCTAGCAAATGGGCTCCATAAATTCAATGGAATTATGTCAAATAAATCTTAAAAGGTACTATTTTTTAGGATTCACATT
>JAHDEN010000183.1 GCA_020628815.1 Chloroflexota bacterium
AAACTCGGCCGAACGAAGGGATGCGCCTGTCGTGGCGCAACGGCTGGTTTGGCGGCGCGGTAGTGGGTGGGGTAATGCTCGTCTCTGCGCTGGTGATTGAGCTGTTGCGTGGGGCATCGCTGGTTCCACCCGTTTTGGTGGGGTTGCAATATCTGGTGATGGCGGGGCTGTGGTATGGTGGGCTCGACCTGATCAACCACTTTACCCTGCGGGGATTGTTAGCCGCATCCGGCCGATTGCCGTGGCGCATGGTTGGCTTTTTAGAAGAGGCGAGCAGACGCAGGCTTATGGTTCGAGGGGGAAGTGGCTATCTGTTTTTGCACACGGAGCTACGACGGTTTTTGGTGGATGATGATTAGTAGACAGGGGCCTAGTTTTACGCTGAATTGTCCCTAAAAGAGGGTCGAATTGGTTTGCAATGACATTGTGGGCAAAAGATTTGACCGTTCGCTAGTACGGTCAAGCCATAGAACAGTAGAGGTAGAGGACTTGTCAGGCGTATTACCTGCTTAAGTTAAGTGACCTTGCCAAACAGGCTTTGGAATTAACTATACCTAACTGATACAAAAACTGAAGTTTGTAATGTCCATAAATTTTGGCCGCGGATTTACCGGATAAGCGCGGATTTTTCTTGTTATCTGTACTAGATGGAGAATACCGGTAGCTGAGATTGACTTTTACCTTTGTTTCTGGATCACCTCACTCCTACCACTGCTGCTTGAGGTTTCAAATGTAAATGTTGACTCTGTCCGCGGATAGCAACCGGCTCCCAGAGTCGCAAAATCAACATTTCCGCGATTAACTTCATGATGGCCAACAACTTCTCCGTTTTGGATGGTGACCAACAAAGATATGGAATCACTGCTTCCAATGCGGCTCTTGGTATCTGCATCGTATTCAACCCCCATAAGTTTGAAAGCATCTTCGCTTGTTGAATATGGTGTGAGGACACAAACTGTTTCCCATTCCCCTTTAAGCTGTTGGGATAGATCAATCTCATTATTTTCGATGTCTATTTTTGTTTGACTCGCTTTATTGAACCCGCAAGCGCTAAACAACATGGGTATAGCAAAAAATAATAAGAATAATGATGATAAAGAATGTGATTTCACTTTAAGTCTCCTGAATTGCATAGGTAAAAAATTAGCCACATGATTAATTGGATGTGGCTAATAGAATTAATGGTTCTATGATGACGTTTAAAGTGTTGAAGGCAAAGCACTCAGGTGCTTTAATGCGTTTGATTTGGGTTAAGAATTGAGCCTGTTCTTTCCTTCTGGGCCTAATCCTTTTCCTTATGCTGATCGTGGTTGGCGCGCAGGCGGGCCATCAGATAATCGCCGTAGACGATGGGGTCGTAAGCGGCCGATGCGCCTTCGGCGATGCAGCTTTCAAGCGGCACAATGTCTGCATGCATATTGGGATCAAAGAAAAACGGAATTGAATAGCGTTCCCGGCCGGATGTGTTGATGACCCGGTGTGGGGTAGAAATAAACCGGCCATTGCTCCAGCGGTGCAGAATGTCTCCGGCGTTCATCACAAATGCGCCGGGCATGTACGGGGCATCGACCCACTCCCCATGCACATTGCGCACCTGCAGGCCCCCGACTTCGTCTTGCACCAACAGGGTGATAAAGCCGTAGTCGGTGTGGGGGGCTGAGCCAAACAGATCTTCGGGGCTGGCTGGGGGCTGTGGCGGGTAGTGGAGCATGCGCAGAAACGTTGTCGGCCGGTCAAAGGCCGGTTGTAGGCGATCTGGCTCGGTGCCAAGGGCGATCTCGATCACGCTGGTCATTTTGCGGGCCAGCCCGTTCATGGCGTTTACGTAACCCAGTGCATCTGCTTTAAAAGATGGCAGTGAGCTGGGCCACTGGTTGGGTCCGGCTAAATCGACTCCGGCGAGCACGTCAGGGTCATCTTCAGCCAAGTCATGCATGATCATCAGGCTTTCGCTCTGGTTGGGCTTAGTGACTTTGGCGATACTCGATGTTTTGGGGGTGGAGGTGTTGATGGGGATGAAGCCACGGTGCCACTGGTTGACTTCTAGGGCCATCTTTTCAGCACGGGGCAGGGCGTGAAAGTCGGCCGAGGCTTGAAAAGCGCCATCTATTAAAGCCTGCGGCACACCGTGGTTGATGAGGTAGGCGAAGCCGACATTGGTGTAAGCATCAGCGACGGCGTCTGCCACCGCCTGAATGTCCCCATCATCTTGAAAAAGGGGAGCTAAATCGATTACTGGGATTGCGTTAAAGTCGCCTTGTGCTGTCATCATTTTTTCCTGCGGGATGAATCCCGCGGCTAAGATATGAAGCCCGATTAATCGGGCTGTTTTTAGTTGGTAGTTGGCAGATTTTACACTAACATTGGCGCTTAGCTACACGTTGTAAACAAAGGATAGAAAAATGGAACCGATCAAAACATTTCCCAGACTGGGCACCCGAGTAGACATGGAGGCGATTCGCGCTGAGACAGGTGTCTCAGAAATTTACCGGATGGGGTACAACGAATCCCCAATGGGACCATCACCCAAAGTGGTGGCCGCGATCCGTATGGCGGCCGCTGGCATCGGTTACTATCCGCCGATGGGGGATGAGCGACTGCGTGAGGTGATGGCGCAAACCTACGGCCGGGGGTTAACGGCCGACCATTTTTACACCAGCTTGTCTGGCTACGAAGCGATTGAGCTGGTGGCACGGGCCTATCTGCGGCCGGGTGACGAGATGATCATCTGCAACCCGACCTTTGGCATTTACAACAAAGTGGCTTTGCTCGAGCAGGCAACCACGGTTGATGTGCCGTTGCGGGAGCCTGATTTTGTGCCGGATGTAGACGCGATTTTGAAGGCGATTAACTCGAAGACCCGAGCCATCCTGCTGTGTAACCCGAACAACCCAACCGGCACGATGATGCCTTCGGCTGATTTTGATCGTTTGATGGAAAACATTTCAGACGACGTGCTGGTAATTGCAGATGATGTCTACAATCATTTTGTGACTGATCCTGATTATCCCGACGTGATTAAACATATTTTGGCGGGCAAAAATGTGGTTCGTATTCAAACATTCTCAAAGGCTTATGGGATGGCCGGACTGCGCATGGGCTTTGGTATCGCTAAACCTGAAATCGCCAATCCGGTAGCGGGGATTCAGCGTGGGTTCCACAACAATCGGATCAATATGGCGGCCGGGGTTGCGGCTCTACTTGATCAAGACCATCTAAAAGCCAATGTCAAAATGGCCCTCGATGGCAAGCAATATATTTATGATCAGCTTGATCGCTTGGATGTGGCCTATATTCCGAGTCAGACCAACTTTCTCATAGTCAAATTCAATCGAGAGGTAGACTCTCTGGTGCAGTCGCTTTACCAAAAAGGGATCTTAGTTAAAAAAGAGCCGTTGCCGGGTATTCCACACTCACTGCGGGTTTCAACCACAGTTCCGGCCGGGAACGAGGCGTTTATTGCTGGAGTAGAATCTTGGCTGAGGGCTGAACAAGGTTCAGCTTAAACCCAACTGTGTTGGGCTGATGGAGAAATAAGATATGTTTGATTGGTTTGGCTCTAGCGAAAAACAGCTTCCCGATGGGTATGTGAAGCTCACCATTAATCCCCGCCAAATTTGGAAGCCATCACCCAACATGTTGGCTTGGCCGACCCGTATTCGTGTTTTCAACTATTTGGAGCACAAGAAATTTCCCGTTGTTGATGAGCTTGATGGGCCCGTTGTGATCAACACCGATTTCGGCCGGTTTGAGTTGCATATCGAAGAGAAAGCGACTGTCGGCCGGGGATCACGTCGGGTATCTATTGTGATGGGGCCGTTCAACGCGACCATGCCGCCGGAGATTCACAGCCTGCGCCAAGAGATAGCTGATCTTTTTGTAAAAGGTAAAAAGGTTGACTGGCACGGACCGGCCAACCTGCGTGGCTGGTGGGAATAAGACGCTTAGCGCAAAATGACCGGTAGGTAAATTAGAGAGTCAGTTTCGGCCGGGGGATTGGGAGTGGCCGAAGGTGGGATTGTTGCAACCGGTGTCGCTTCTGGCGTAGGAGTTGCAACAGGGGTCGAGGTTGGCATTGGGGTTGGCGTTACTGTTGGGGGCGTATCCATTGCATTAATGGAGACACTCTTGGGAGAGTCAACCTCCAACACACACGGATTAGCTGATCCAGCACAATCCCCTAACCAATTGTGAAAATAAAATCCATCATAAACCCTTGCCGTTAGAGTTACTGTCGTTCCCCCTCGAAAATTCTCTGAACAGGTATTAATAAAAAATCCACCACAGGATATACCACTGGGATCACTGGTAATTGAAGCGCCGTTATTATTGGCTATCTCTACTGTGTATAGCGGTGGGGGATTTGTAAAAATAGCAGTTACGGTGATGTCTTCGGCCATTGAAATTGTGCACTGAGTTTGCCCACTGCAAGGTTCACTCCAATCGAAGAAAGGGTAATTCGATGTATTGATGGCTGATAAGGTGATAACAGAATCCTCAGCATAGACTTCAGTGCAATCATTATGATCTGAAGAAAATCGAGTTGAGCAATCAATACCGGCCGGGGAACTCACGACATAGCCAGAATTTGATCTAGGTTCTTCAATATCAACATTTAGGTAGTAATAATTGGTTGAAGGTATTCCAAGAACAGTGTTGATGTCAGATGTATTGGCCCCCAAACTCACAGTAACAGCGACTGCAAATTCAATTTCTGCTACATTGTCATAATATTTAGATGGATAAGTGTCGGTCGGGTCCACAAATTGAACTAAGTAGTTGATGTCTCTTCCTAATCCATCTGCTGTGTAAACACCATCACTATTTGTTTGAGTTGTTGTTACTGTGTGACTAACACCTTGAATAGATCTAAGAATTTTCACCTCAATATTTTCTAAATTATTGTTAGAGGGATCAGTTATACGGCCAGATATTTTTCCTTTTGGTTGGTCGCAAATAAACCCTGTGCCTTGAACTCTTTCCCAATTCCCACTCTCGTTCTTCATATCTTCTAGCCATGTAGAAACAGTTGTGGTTTCATCAATGCAGATGTTAGTATCATAAAATCCAAAAGCATACAGATATTCTAAATTTGTGAATTCTTCTGGAATTGCCCCAACTAAATTATTTTGAGAGACGTAAAAGCTTCTGAGTTGGCTTAAATTCCCAAGCGATGCAGGTAAGCTCCCAGTGAGCTTATTATTAGAAAGAACAAAATATTCTAAAGAGGTTAAGTTCCCTAGTTCACTCGGAATAGCTCCATTTAGCTGGTTATCGTTTAGATATAGTGATTCTACCTCAACTAAATTTCCAATTTCGCTTGGAATACCACCGTCAAGCTGATTTGAATGCAATCCAAGTAAAATTAAATTGCTTAAACTTCCCAACTCTGCAGGAATGTTCCCCGTTAAGTTATTGTTCCATAAACCGAGGTGATTTAGATTCGATAAATTTCCAAATTCAGATGGAATTTCTCCTGTTAATTGATTTTCAATAAGATAAAGTTGTTGCAATTGAGATAAGGAACCTAATGAGGCTGGAATTGGGCCGGTGAGTTTATTAACCCCGAGATCTAGATATTCAATATTCGACAATTTGGAGAGTTCTGCTGGAATTTCCCCTTCTAGCTTGTTGTTATATAGCGTGAGATATGTCAAGTATTGCGGATTCCCCAATTCAGAAGGGATTGTTCCGGTAAATTGATTTGCATTGAGTTTTAAAGTATGGAGTCTTGGAAGATCTCCCAGCTCTTTAGGGATGGGACCCTGCATCTGATTACTTGTCAGGGAGAAGAATGACAGCTTGGAAAGATTTTTTATTTCTGCAGGTAGTTGACCGCTCAAACTATTACCATTTGCCTCAAAATAGAATAAATTTGGAAGACTCCAAAACGTAGCTGGAAGTTCACCAGTTATATTGTTGTCATTAATTTCGAAAAACCTCAAATTAATAAGCCCGCCTATTTCAATGGGTAGAGTTCCGCTTAGCTCGTTAGAGCTTAGAAAAATCGACTCGATTGAACCAGACTCACATTCAACTCCGTACCAACTGCAAACATCAACCGTTTCGTCTATTACTAACCAGTTAAAATTTCTGAACCAATTATCACCATTTGTACTGTGATAAAGGGAGACCAGTGCTTCACATTCCTCTTGGCTGACTTCTGCTGAGGTTGAACAATCAATATCTACCTGAGAGGAGATTTGATTGGTCGCATTGGTTAAAATGACATTGGTTGAAAAGAAAAACAAGCTTGAAAAAAGCAAAACAAGTAACAGACGAAAATGCATTTTTATATAGTCCTTAAAATTGATGGCGGTAAGCTTAGCTCCAAAGATTCGAATAAGTGTCTATGCCCCAAAAGCTTGGCTAATATCCCGAGCTACTATCTTATTCGATAAGATATTTTGATACCAATTTAAATCTGGTTTAAATCGATTTTTAAGCTTGGAAAACTAGACTTACTTGCCTGCATTTTGAATTGCCGTAGCATAGTCTGCATGAAAATTCTAGAGACTTGCTTATACGTTGATGACCTTGATGAAGCAGCAGAATTTTATACGTCTGTTTTAGGGTTTAAGCCATATTCGCGAGAAGCCAATCGGCACATTTTCTTAGCTGGCGAGAATGCGATGTTGCTGCTGTTTAATCCTGAGGTTACGGCCAATGAGGTTGATGGGATGGTGCCAAGTCATGGAGCTACCGGGGCCGGACACGTTTGCTTTCAGATTGAACCAGGTGAAGAGGATAAATACGAGCAACATCTACTCAACCATCATGTTGAAATTGAGAAAAAGGTGAAGTTTGGACCTCATCTTTCGATTTACTTCCGCGACCCGGCCGGTAATTCGCTGGAGTTTGCCACACGAAAACTTTGGGGGAACGCTTTAGATGACTGAACGATTTGATCTCATCATTAAAAATGGGACTGTTATTGACGGTACAGGGGCCATGCGATTCGAGGCTGATGTTGCTATCAAGGGTGACAAAATTGCGGGGATTGGGAGCTTCGACCCGGCCGAGGCAGAGCGGGTAATCGATGCAACCGGCAAAATCGTTTGCCCTGGCTTTATCGACGTGCATACACATACCGACGGCTGGTATTTAAAGAAACGAAATTTCTTTTCAAAAACGGGGCAAGGGTTCACCACCGAAGTGATCATGGCCGACGGCATCTCATACGCTCCGGTAAATCGGCATACGGCCTATGAGTGGATTTACTATTTGCGAGGCTTAAACGGTTTGCAGTTTGAAGATTACACCGGCTGGGAGTCGATCGCCGATTACATGGCTCTGCTCGACGGCCGGACGGCGCAAAACACCATCCCGCATATCCCTTATGCCAACGTGAGGTCGCTGGCGTGCGGCTTCGGTCGGCAAGGGCCAGACGATGTGCAGATGAACCACATCATGACAGAGGTTGAAAAAGGGATGGACGCCGGAGCGGTGGGGCTTTCAACCGGCCTCGATTACATCGTTGAATGTTGGGTCACAACGGACGAATTAGTTGAAGCTTGCTCTGCGATGGCGGCTCAACAGGGGCTGTACGTGACTCATATTCGATACCGGAAAGGGATTGTGCCCGCCCTGCAAGAGGCGATTGAGATCGGCAAACGGGCCGGTGTGCCGGTTCACATCTCACATTTAAAAGGGGGATCGTCGTACGCCAAAATCGACGACACCGTGCTCAACTTCATCAATGAGGTGGCCATCCATGAAGTTGATTTTAGCTTTGATGTGTATCCGTACATGCCGTCGTCAACCATGCTCAATTACCTGTTTCCGTTTGAGATTTGGCAGGATGGCCCCCAGCAAGTCTACAAGCATCTGCGTCGGCCGGAGATGCAGACGCGCGTTGAAGTCGCTTTGCAGGGAACCAACTTAGATGATGCGACGATTGCGTGGCTACCGAGCAAGGGGAACAGTCACTTTCAAGGAAAATCGCTACAGCAATACATCGACACCGTTGGTTTACCGGCGGCCGAGGCGTTGACCAACCTGCTGATCGAAGAAAATTTAGCCGTTCTGCTCGTCTTCAAAATCGGCGATGATAAACATGTTGAGCCTTTTTTACAGCATCCGAATTATATGCTGGGGTCGGACGGTATCTTTCAAGAAGATGGGCTGGTGCATCCGCGACATTTTGGCTCGGGCGTGCGGTTGATTGGGCCGATGGTGAGGGACAAAAAATTGTTCTCGCTTCAAGAAGCTGTCAAAAAGATGACCTCAATCCCGGCCGCTCGTTTTGGCCTTACCCAGCGTGGTGTTTTGAAAGATGGGGCGTTTGCAGACATTGTTGTATTCGATGAAGCGACGGTGGGCGATACGGCTACGTTTGAACAACCACGGCAACAGGCTGTGGGAATCGAGCATGTGATTGTGAATGGACAACCCATCGTTGCAGATGGGCTGCCGCTGAATGAAGATGCTGAGCAACAGCCCGGCCGGGCACTAAAATTTAAAAAATAGCTCTTGGCTTTTGGCCGTTAGCTTCAAGAAAAAAGATGAAAGATTTTGCTACATTTGTCCCAAAACCTACTCCAAAAGTTGCTCACGGCCGTGGCTCGTGGATAACAGACCAATATGGAAATCGTGTGATTGATGGCTCGGGCGGTCCGGCCGTCTATTGCTTAGGGCATGGCGATCCACGCATCAACGAAGCGATCATGGCTCAGCTAAATCAGATCGCACAGGGATACCGTCGTTTTTACGAGAGCGAGCCGCTACACGAGCTAGAAGATCTAATTCGGGAACGATGTGGCGGTGGGCTGACCGAAATCATGTTTAACACCGGCGGCTCTGAGGCGGTTGAAACCTGTTTGAAAGTTGCACTGCAATATCAGCAGGCGATCGGGCAAACCGGCCGGACTCGTTTTATTTCACGCATGCGCTCGTATCATGGGAATACGCTGGGTGCTTTATCGGTTTCTGGTTACCCTCTGCGACGCGGCCGATTTGAGGATAGCCTGTTGCTGGTTTCATTTGTCTCCCCGGCCAACGAATATCGCTTGCCAGATGGGGTGTCTCAAGATCAACTGGTTGAGTTTTTGGCCAACGAGCTTGAAGCTGAGATATTGAAGCTGGGTGAGGAAAATGTATGCGCCTTTATCATGGAGCCGGTGGTGGGGGCGGCCGGTTGCGTGGTGCCACCCCCGGCCGGGTATGCGCGAGCGATGCAGGCGGTATGTCAAAAGTACGGTGTGCTTCTGATCTCTGACGAGGTAATGAGCGGGTCAGGGCGTACCGGCACTTGGCGGGCACTTGAACCGGACGGCGTTGTGCCTGATATCATGTCGGTGGCAAAAGGGTTGGGTGGTGGATATTTGCCGCTTTCAGCAACGATCTACCAACAAAAGATCGGTGAAGTATTGTTGGAGAAAGATGGTGGCTTACAAACGGGACATACGTTTACGGCGCATACGGCCGGGTGTGCGGCCGCTTTGAAAGTGCAGCAAATTATCCACGAAGAAAACTTGTTGGAGCACGTGCAAACAAAGGGGGCATGGCTGGGGCAATCCTTGAAAGATGCGCTGGGCGACCACCCGAACGTGGGGGACGTGCGCGGCCGGGGCTTTTTCTGGGGGATTGAACTGGTTGAAGACAAGGCAACAAAGCAGCCGTTTACGCGTGAGTTGCAAATTGCTGAACGGCTGGGTCAGACGTTGCGAGAGGAAGGGCTGTTGCTCTACCCGGTGTCAGGCTTTGGCACGGAGCAAGCTGGGGATGGGGTGATTATTGCCCCAGCCTATAATGCTGAAGATGAGGTGTTGGAGCAGATTGTTGGCCGGATTGAGCTGGCTTTAAATCGTTTGTTTAGTTAGATAGATGAGGAGACAAAAAAATGGAATATCGACAGTTAGGCAGTGCAGGTGTGCGTGTATCAGTTATCGGCATGGGGACCAATCAATTTGGAGGCAAAGTTGATCAAGAATCGGTTAATGCTATTATGGATGAAGCGATTGATTTAGGCATCAACTTTATCGACACGGCCGACGTTTATCAAAAAGGACGGTCAGAAACAGCTTTGGGTGAAGCGCTAAAAGGGAAGCGAGAAAAAGTTGTTCTGGCTACCAAAGCCTGTTTGCCTACGGGGGATGGCCCAAACTCTCGCGGAACATCTCTTTACTATTTAAATCTTGCGGTTGAAAAAAGCTTGGAACGGCTACAAACAGACCATATCGATCTGTACCAGATGCACCGCTTTGATCCTACAACACCGATGGAAGAAACCTTGCGAGCGGTGGACGATCTGGTTTCGGCCGGAAAAGTGCGCTACGTCGGCACATCCAACTACGCGGCTTGGCAGCTGGCGAAGGCAAACATGCTGGCTGAATTTCAGTCACGCATCCCTTTTGTATCTGAGCAAGGACACTTTCACCTGTTTGAACGCCAAGTAGAAAAAGAAATGCTCCCGTACTGCGCTGAACACAACGTCGGCTTTATTCCGTTCTTTCCGTTGGCGGGTGGGTTTTTAACCGGCAAGTACATGCGAGGCGAATCAGCCCCGGCCGGATCTCGAGGTGAGCAAAGCGCCTACGTGCAGGGGTACATGACCGATGAAAACTACGACAAGCTAGATCAGTTGATGGGTTGGGCAGGCGATCACGGCCGCACGATAAACGAGCTGGCGCACAGCTGGTTGCTGGCACAACCGGCCGTCTGTTCAGTGATTTCTGGGCTGACAAAAATTGAGCATTTGAGGGCCAATGCCAAAGCCGGGGATTGGATGCTGACGGCCGATGAAGCGGCCGAAGTCACAGCGATTTTAGATAGTTGATCGGTCTTTAGATCAGATCATTTTGCAAGGCGACCCGAACCGCCTCGGTCCGGCTGTTGACTCCCATCTTGCTTAAAATGTTGCTCACGTGATTTTTAATCGTAAATTTGCTGATGCTTAATTGAAAAGCGATTTCGGCGTTTGAATACCCTTCCACGATTTTGGCCAGCACTTCTGTTTCTCGATTGGTTAAATCGATATTACTCCCTTTTGCGGGGGATAACAGGCTGGGGGTGATTTCAGGAGAGAACGTGGCTACTCCGGAGTAGGCGACCCGAATCGATTCAGCCAATGTCGCGGCCGACACATTTTTGAGCAAATAGCTGGTTGCCCCAGCATCCACGGCTGAACGGACCAATTTGCTTTCTGCAAAGCTAGACAAGGCGATGATCTTGATGTTCGGATTGCTTTCCTTGATTTCTTTAATGGCACCCACACCATCCATTTCCGGCATCAGCAAGTCCATTAAAATCACGTCAGGTGACTCTTCGGCGCAGACTTTTACCGCTTCAACTCCTGTTGCAGCTTCCCCGACCAGCTCAAGATCTGAGCTGGCACGTAAAAAAGCGGCCAATCCCTCGCGGAGCATGTCATGGTCGTCGCAGATTAAGACACGTATTGGATCACCCATCCGATCCCACCCCCGGTTTCTGACGATCAAATAGAATCATAATCTTAGTTCCTGAACCCAGCTTGCTTTCAATAGACAACTTTGCCTTAATGTCGGCCGCTCGTTCTTGCATAATGGTTAATCCTAACCGGTCTGAAGCAGAGCCATCAACATCAAATCCACGCCCATCATCTGAAATGGTTAGTTGAATCTGTTGCTTGGCTTCAGTCAATTCAATGGTTGCGTGCGTGGCGCGCGAATGCTGCACGATATTGTTGAGCCCTTCTTGAGCAATGCGGTACAGTCCAATTTTGACATCCGGTTGCAAGTCGTTGACAGATTTTGCCTTCACCGTAATGTCTAATTTCTTGCGGCTCATGGTCGCTTCTGCGAGGCGCTCAAGTAATTCTTTTAAATCAGTTTCAACCAAAGATGACGGCCGTAGCTCGAGCAACAACATGCGCATTTCGGCTAAGGCACCCTTTGTTAGTCGCTTAAGCTGATCTAGGTT
>JAHDEN010000013.1 GCA_020628815.1 Chloroflexota bacterium
ACAGCATCGATCATGCTGGTTGAAGGTGTGATGGGGTACCAGGTACAGACGGTTAAACCGCCAAACACGGTGCCTAATCCGGCCGCATCATTCCCGGTCATCAGAATTTTGCCTTCAGTTTTGTCTAACGCTTTAACCACAAATGGGTCGGTTTTGGTCAGATTTTCGGCCGCCCAGTTGTAACACAACTTGATCACATCCATATTCATGTCAACCAATTTTCGGCGACGTTTAAAATGAATATCGAGGGCTAAATCTACCTTTTGAAGATCGATGTTAAGCAAGTAGGCGACGACACCAACATAAAGCATGTTGGTATACCGGTCTCTAAATTGGCCCTTTGCGCCGATTTCTTTTAATAACTTGTTGACGGGAACAGGGTACATGCTGACATCATCACGATCAGGAAGTCCTTTCAGATCGTCTCGATAGATGCAAATACCACCGCTGGGTAGATTCTGCAGGTCCTCTATTGCAGTTGCTTCATTAAATGCAACCAATACTTCAGAGTTTGCACGTCGGGCGACGTACCCATCTCCACTTACGCGGATGTGATACCACGTAGGTAAACCTTGAATGTTAGATGGAAAAATGTTCTTTCCATTAACGGGTATCCCCATTTTGAAGATAGCCCGCATGATTGCCAGGTTAGCTGTTTGACTACCGGTTCCGTTTGCTGTTGCGACAACAATCGAGAAGTCGTTAACGATTGGGTCAACACCTTCTGGTAGTGGAGCAGCTTGCGATGCAGCTTCGCGAATCGCCATTTGAGATTGCCTCCTGTTCCAAAAACGCTTATTAGTGACTGCGCTCGGAAATTGTTAAATTTCTTGTGGTTATTCAGTTGTAAACATAACCCCGCAGATTGGCGTAGTTTGAAAAGGTCAGGCACAGGCCACAAGGCTTTTCTAGAAACTACCTCAATCGGTTCAAAGGTTTTAAGAGTTCTAAATAACTACAATATCTTTGAGATTTTCTCCCCGAAAAAGACTGAGGAAAAGCATCCAACTTGTTCGATGAAGTCTTGAAATTTATGGATTGCCTTTTGAAAAATCATGTTCAGCTTAATAGACTGTCTAGCAGAGCCAGATTTTACACTCTATTTTGGGTGAATTTTGTGATTTCCCTCAAAATAATATCTTAATTGCACAACTTTACAAGCATAATTAAGCCTGTTTCATTGTGCACTTTGTTTAAAACAGGTTCGCTAAGGTCAAGTCGCTAAAGTTAAACACCCAACTGGCCACAGCCAGCGCAAATAACACAATCCCCTCACGCCGGGTGATCTCCCAACCGGTAAACATTACCCACAAAACAACCCCCATTAACAACAGTAGCGTCCAGCTGCTTTCGATGATGTGTGTGTCGAGAACCATTTCACCCATTGGGGAAAAAACCCCTGCAATCCCCATCACGCCTAATAGGTTAAACAAGTTGCTCCCAATCAAATTTCCGGCCGAAATTTCCGGCCGGCCGTTTTGGATCGCAACCCTTGATGCGAAAATTTCGGGCAGAGATGTGCCTAAAGCAACCAGCGTAACCCCAACCACCCACGTTTTGACATCAAAGAACTCAGCCACATTGATGGCAGACCCGACAAACAGATTAGAAGAGCCCACAACCAAAATCGAGCCTAACAAAAACCACGGCCAATCCCCCCACTCAAATTCGGTGATAGGTGGCACCGGCCGCACAATATTTTGTGATGCAACCAACGTAGCCATGTATCCAAACAAAATAAGCAAGAAGATCGCCCCTTCCCACCACCAGAAATGACCGTCAAAGAAAAAAATCGCGAGCAGGATAGTGGTGGCAACCAGCATGACCCCATCCCTAAACGCAAACCGCTTTGCCACAGGGATAGCGGCGAAAAATGCAACGGCACCCAATATGTAGCCCATGTTGATGATATTTGAACCAACAACAGTCCCCATAGTTATCTCAGTTTCTTGCCTAAAAACCGCGCTCACCGCAACGGCAAACTCTGGGGTAGATGTCCCGATTGCAACAACAGTAAGCCCTGTCACCATGTCTGACAGACCCAGCTTTCGAGCGATCCCAACCCCAGCGGTCACGATCCATCTGGTTCCATAATAAAGACCGAAGAAACAGGCTGTAATAATGGCGAAATCGGCGACGGGCAACATATGTTATTGTTTTGCGAAGAGGGTTAATTTAAATAGCTGAATTGTAGCTGAAGTCTCCCAAATAAACCGAGGCGCAGCAACTAAAGATTTAGCCTGCTGCGCCCGGGCAAAAAATTACGAGAACCACGATGTAAAGATATCTACCATCGAGATTTCATTAAAGTCCATTGTCCAACGGATGATTCCGAGCATGATTAAAATTGCTCCTTCCCAGCGAGTAATCTTCCAGCGGTTCCACATAAAGAAGACCACGATACAGACAAATAAAATCAGAGCATAGGTGCTTTCTTGAGCCGCTTTATCAACTTCTAAAGCACCACCCGGTGCTAATAGTGAAGCAACGCCTAAAACGCCCAAAAGGTTGAACAGGTCGCTACCGATCAGGTTACCGGCCGAAAGCCCAGCCTGGCCACGCGCTAGGGCGATACCCGATGTAGCAATCTCAGGGGCCGAAGTCCCAAAGGCAACGATAGTTACTCCGATCACCCATTCAGACACGCCGAAGAATCGTGCAACTTCTGACGCACCTTCCACAAAATAGTGACCCGATGCAACAACCACGGTGATCCCCACTAAAAACAAGGGGATGTCTGTCCATCGAAAGGGTTCCTTCGATAGCTCTTCGTGGCTTTCTTCACCAATGTAAAGCAGGTACCCTATATACGTAACCAGCAAAACGAGAAGAATGACACCTTCGCCTGCTGTTAAGGTTAAGTCTCTTAAAAAGAGAAGGAGCAGAAGGGTTGTACCGATCAACATAGATCCATCTCGGCGCACCATGCGCTTTGATGTGGAAATCCCGGCTACGAGAGCCAATCCCCCCAGAATAAAACCTAGGTTAAAGATATTGGAACCGATTACATTTCCTACAGAAATGTCTGAACGGCCGTTAAGTGCAGAACTGATAGTGACGGCGAACTCAGGCGCCGATGTACCAATTGCAACAACCGTTAAACCGATAATTAGGTCGGACATGCCGACTTGACGAGCGATGCGAGTTGCACTGTCTACTACCCAGTTTGCGCCAAACCAAAGGCCGATGATGCAAACTACAATAATGCCGAGGGCAAGAATCGGAAAAGCTTCTTCCATGAAAATACCTCTATGTTTTTCTAGACTCGTAACATCCCTTTAAATTTTATCTATAACTAAATTTTATCAAAGGGATAGTTTTTGAGACAATATACAAATGCGTAATCACGATGACTTGATCAACAAGCTAAACAGACAAGCGGCCAAATTAGGCTTTGGCATGCTCGGTGTTGTTTCTGCACGACCTGCAAAGCGATTAAATGCATATTTAGATTGGGTTGATAAGGAGATGTTTGGCAAAATGGGCTACTTGGCTCGCCCTGATCGAATCATCCGGCGCCAAGACCCAAATGTGATTCTACCAAATGTTAAGTCGATTATTTGTGTAGGACTGGACTACTTTACGTTAAGGTTACCAAAAGAAGTTGCAAATGATACAAGTCGTGGACGAATTTCAAATTATTCATGGGGTGAAGACTATCACGATATCATGACACCTCGTCTTGAGGCGTTAGCAGACTGGCTAAAAACTGAGACAGGTGGCAGTGATAGCGCGCATCGGGTTTATGTAGACACAGGGGCGATTTTGGAGCGTGATCATGCGGAATCGGCCGGGCTTGGCTTTACAGGCAAAAACACGATGCTGATCCAGCCTAAGTTTGGCTCTTGGTTTTTTTTGGGTGAAATATTGATTACGGAAGAGTTGCCCGAAAGCCGGTTTCTGCCTGAGCCAGCTATGCCGTCTTGTGGCAGCTGCACCCGCTGTTTGGACGTGTGCCCCACCGATGCATTTACCGCCCCATATGTGCTAGATGCGCGCCGCTGTATCTCATATCTCACAATCGAGCTGAAGTCTGACATTCCGCTTGAATTACGGCCGCACATGAAAAATTGGATTTATGGGTGTGACGAATGCCAAGAAGTTTGTCCGTTTAATCGATTTGAAGCGGAAACGATTGAGCATGCGTTCCGGCCGGAACATATCGACTATGCGGCCCCTAAACTAGAATCGATTTTGAGATTAGATGAAGAGGGCTTTAAGTCTAGGTTTGCGAACAGCCCAATCAAACGGATAAAGCATGAACGGCTATTGCGCAATGCTTGTATCGCGGCCGGGAACTCAAATCGGCCGGAGCTAATTCAACACCTCGCCCCGCTGGCTCAGCATCCCAGCGAGCTGGTCCAATCCCACGCACAATGGGGATTAGACCAGCTCGTACTACGTCAAGGATGATCTGGGAGCACCTTGCCGCAAATCAGATCAACTTAATCGTAAACGGCTAAGCAGTCCACATTCGGGCCAGCATTGTTAAGTGCGGTTAACCGGATCGTATTGGAGCCAGCGTTTAAATAAACCAGCTGCTGTTGAGTACCCCATGATCCCCATCCACCGGTGCCTGTAAATGGCAAGGCGGAAGAAACAACACCGCCGTTCACTTTAAACTCGAGCGGACGATTACCAGAACCTAGCGCATATCTAAAATCAGTGTGATATACACCGGCCGCACCAACCGTCACGTCCCATTCAATGTAAACGTTCGACCCACTACCACCAGGGTAGTCAGCAAATCCGGTCCCTTCATACCCGCTGTGACTGCTTTTAACAGAAGGGCCGCTTAAAGTTGCATCTTCTGCTTGGAAGTTACAGCCGTTTACAACAGGTGGCAGCGTCTCCGTCACAGCGCTTCCAAAGACTTGTACTTCTGCCAAACTGAGATAATCGGAGTTCTCTAGCTGCACCCTAACGTAACGCCCGGTCCGGTTAATCGAGGTCGTTGCTGATTGACCGACAGAACCAGAGTTGTAAAAGTCCCCAACACCAGCCTGTGCCTGAGTGGCGGTAAGTGATGTCGAGCCAAACGGAGTGTCTGAGACAAAAATGTGAACCGCGCGCAAACGACTTTGACAACAGTCCGTTCGGTTCCACAGAACAATCTCGTCGATGTTATACACATCTCCCAAATCCACTTCCCACCACGGTTGATTATTAAAAGATGTGTGCGTTACAGATCCAGATCCATATGTTCCGTTTGTATTTCCATCAACCGCACGACTAGCAGCACCACTCCAACCGGTAGATGATTGAAGAGCCGGTTTATTCAGTGCCAAGTTGGCCACGATAGGCGGTGGTGTAGCCGTTGGGACAGGCTCCGGTGTTGGTGTTGGAGTCGGTGGTGGGCTACTCGGAATTAAGCTATCGTCAAAACACAGGTGGTCTTGGCTGATTACATTGGGTGGATAAGAATCACCCGGCATAATCCAACCTACAGACACATGGTCACCACCCCCGCCTTCTTTGTGCACAACCTCGAAATAATATTTCTGACCGGCCGTCAGCGATACAAACGCCGATTTTTGGTTGGATTGCTTGGTCCACTGTTGATACGATGTCCAACTCGTTACAGATGCTAGTAACCGTTTGCCACCTGGCGATTCATCTACAGACAGATAGAACTGGCTTTGGTCGTCTGATGCGATATAAAACACATATGCACCCGTCGTTGGAGGAATAATATAGCCAACAAATCGGTCTCCATAATTGTCCCCAGTATTTGCCGATGTGCTCAGAGAGGTCAAGGATTCAGTCCCATCTGGATAATATGGATATTTTGCCGAACCGGTTAAATCAGACAATGCTGATCCAGTGATACCATTCCAAATTTGACGGCGAATGGTGGGGTCACTACAAGAACTCTCAATAATCGTGACGTTCACAGATTGAGAAGTTGATTCCCCATCATTGTCTGTAATGGTCATCGTTGCGACATAATCGCCGGCCGTCATATAAGTGTGAGGGACAATCGGAATGCCGCCGCCAACAATATTAGGACCAACTTTAGGGCTTCCATCACCAAAATCCCATTCGTAATATTCGACACTTCCATCAGGGTCAGAAAACGAGTCGGTAATAAAGTCGATTTGACTACCCGTTGTCCCCGTTGCATTACTAGCACGCACACTCAAGCTGGGGGGTTCGTTTGGAGCTTCTGGCTCCTCTACCGTAATAAATATTCGATAAGATCTCGCCTGACGTCCTCCATCATCTGTAATAAGCAATTCAGCCTCATATTCACCGGGTGTTGTATAAACATATTGCTCGGTCGTCCCATTTTTAGTTAAAGCTGTTTCACCGAAGTTCCATTGATGGTAGGCAACAGTTCCATCAGGATCAAAAGATGTACTAGAAAAAGTAACCGTCAAAGGTGCAGGCCCACTGGTAGGGTCCACATCAATTTGTACAACCGGTGGCAAATTTGGAATCTCAGTTGTGTATGCTCCAACAGAAAACAGCTGAGACACTTGAACCCCATGATTGTCTGTTACTGTCACCCGTGGTTGCCATATAGCATTGGGTTGGTCAGTTGTAAATGTATGAGTAATTTGATTCCCGGTTTTAATGACACTGCCATCTCCATAAATGTCCCATTCAACTTTTTGAATAGAGTCGCCATCGTCAGGGTCATAAGAAACACTTGTAAAAGTGATAAAGTCCCCAGAAAGAACAATTGGGGGATCTGGATCTGTGTTGATTGCAACTACAGGAGGTTGATTCAGGGGATCTATCCCTGAAAACGGTGTGCCAAATTCTCCACCTAACGAAGATGGAACCCCCTCAGGGTTACCTCGATTAATGATTGCAGATACAAATGCATACTCGAGCGCATTTTCAAGAACCGATGAAATTGTTATGCCAATAAAAACTAAAAAAGACAAAAGAATGGCATACTCAAACAGAGATTGCCCTTTAGGTCGATGGGATGAGAACGGAAGTTTTTGAGGATGCATTATTAATTACCCCCGTTACCGTTTCCATTACCATTACCATTGCCGTTCCCATTTCCATTCCCGTTCCCGTTGCCGTTACTTCCCTCATCGTCTACATCACCTGACGGATCTTCTTCGCCATTTGGACCGCCATTTCCGTTTCCTGGATTACTAGAATCGACGCCATCATCGTTATTTCCATGGCCGTTGTTTCCGTTATTTCCATTGTTGCCATTGTTTTCGTTAGACTCTTCACAATCGGCAGAGTTTTGACTTCCATTGCTTTCATCGTCTACATCACCGGAAGGATCTTCTTCGCCATTTGGGCCCCCGTTTCCATTTCCTGGATTACTAGAATCGACGCCATCATCATTATTACCATGCCCATTATTCCCGTTCGCAGGTTCACATTCGTCTGAATCATTGTCATCAGCGGACGTAGGGTAAGTTTCTTGTGCTTGTCTTGTAGCTTGTGCATATATCTCATCAGTTTTCTCTTCAAAATAGCTGTTTACTCTAGCAGTAAAAAAGGTGAGGCTGAAAACTAAAGCTGCTGCTAAAAAGGTTCCTAAAACTGCATACTCGACAAGAGCTTGTCCCTTTTGTTGGCTCTCAGAATTTTCCGTTGGCAGGCAAAAATATTTAAATCGCATAGTTCCGTATAAATTAATGGCAGTTAAACACTTTGTTTCAAAATTGTTTTTCAGTGCGCTTAACTTGAATACCAATATGAATTGCCCAGCCAATTTTTTCTTGACAGGCAGAATAATAGTTATTGATATATTAAATTTTTATCCGAAACGTTTGCAGGGGACTTTTGTATTAGTGGCGTAACCTACTTTACTTTTAAACAAAAAAAGAGCGGCCGATTGAGTATCAAAATCTCAATCGGCCGCTCATTTGCACCCATCGTTCAATAAAAACTAGCTATTGCTTAATATACGGGACACTCGGGAAGCTTACTAACCACTGATAGGTATCAGCTCGGCCGCCATCATACGATACCATTAAACGTCCTCCTAAGAAGACATTACAATCGAGCATCCTTTCTTCAAATGGAGCCGCCACATCACAATCTTCTGAATGCTGGGGAACAGTAACCACAAAGGCGGGTTCAACAAACTGGTCGTTACAGCTAGGAAAACAGCGTTCACCAACAACTTGCCCATTGGTCATATGGTCATTCCCCTCGTCATAATAGGTCATATATCCGTTGATGCTATCATCAAAACCACCCACACAATCAGGTGTTGGCAATGTGTCGAAGTAGAAACACAGCGGATAGGAAGTTCCTGCGTCAGCATCAAACAGAGAAATTTCAATATCAGCACCCGCAAATTCTGGGGGCACATAGACAAGAGGGAAATCAACCCGATTATTTGTCAACGAGTTGAGCGGCATGATGCCTAATGAATAGACAGAAACTCCATCACTAGAATATCTATTACCCGCATTTGTCATCTGCAAATTTCGGCTGTTAACATCGCTTCTGAAACCATAGTGTGCATGTGGAGGGCCTGCCCAAATTTCAAATCCATTTTCAGATGCGCCTGCAACGGTCTGAACATCTACATAGAGATACTTTGAACGATTAACTTGGTCAATCACAATGCCATCAACATCAGTTCCCATATTTACTTCAAAACCGCGTCCCATCGATGCTGGATTAGCAAAATCACTTGGCAAAGCATCCTCATCACCTACGTTGGTTACGGCACAACCATCAACCGCCCCACCGGCCACATCAAAGCCCCCATTGTTTTTAGGCCAAGCTTGATCCTGACAGCGTGTAGGGACGGGGCCAATCTCGTTCCATGCTCCCGGTGACACCCATTTAAGGTCAGTTTCTGCATGATATGTGCCGACAGGATTGCCACCCCAATTAAGCATGTTTGTATCAAACTCAGATTGCCCAGCATAGCTGGCCAAGTCAACTCTCTCCGTGACCCCGTTTGCATTTTTTGCATAGTAGTAAAGGGTATAAAGTGTGACTGTTTGATGTTGGATATCGGTAGAACTTCCGGCCGGTCGTCTAAGCTCATCCATCCGATAGAACCAATAAGGGTTAACCTGATCAATATCGTATGGGTTTGTATACCCGGCGTAATAAGCCGCATATGGAGCGTTGTTACAACGGGCATCCCCTTGTTCATCCCACTCACACGTTGGGATCGCACAGGGCTGATGCAGCTGGTTAGCAGCACCGGGGCAGTCACTCTCCGTAACCGGCACGATTGGTACAGCCGCACCACTTTTTTGCAGCTCAACAATAAATTTGTCTGAATGAGACAAGTTAGAACCGGCCGGGACAAAACGATTGATCGAATCAGGATCAAGCAGCTCAACCCGAACAATATTGGTATCAATCGGGACACCAGAAATATTGTCATTTACCGTTCCCGTGTAATCGACGGGAACCTCGATTCGATAAGTATAGACACCGTCTTGTCCTCTCTCGTTTCGAAATCGTGATGCAGTTGGGGAAAATGCATCCCCAAAGCGGGTAACTTGATTAGGGCCAAACAGGGCCTGCGTAGACGTCGTAATACCGCTTAAAGAAACCCGGCGACCCGCATACAGGTCAACCAGCGGGAAGTATGCGGCCGTTGATGTCTCAGTTAGCGTCCAATCTTCAAAGCCGAAAACCGGCATAAAGAAAAGAGGGATATTCCAGGTGGCCGTAATCGTGTATTCCCTGGCACCAAGAGCAGAAACACCGGTAGAAGAATCAAAACTTGTTAACTCTTGCAAGGGGACGCTCTCACCTGCATCTGCAAGTTGATTTGTGGCTAAGAACTGGATCGCATTTTGATTGGCAGCGGAAATACCTCCATCGGCCGACGATGGGCCAAGCTCAGGGGCACCGGCCAATGCGGCCGAGTCCACAATCGATTTTAATTGTGCTTGCCGAAACCAAACAAAGCCTAAATCAATAGCCAACCCCGTAAAACCGATTAAAACAATAAGAGCCGCCGCGATTATCACAATCGCTTGCCCGCTCTCCTCGCTATTTAGTTGTTTAAAAACAGATTTCGATTTTTTCATATTTTTAGCTTTCTGTCAGACACATCTTGGGTTGTTTATTCAGCAACTTGTCCACAAGAGGAATCAATACGAACAACTTCAGCGACGATAAAGTTAGTGCCACCTTCTCCATCGTTGTCATTGCTATATCCGACCACTTTTAAAATGACAAAGCCACCAACTTTAAAGTTGTCTCCACCATCTGTTCCAATGATTGGTAACCGCATAGACCGGCCGACTTGTACATGCTCTTGTAGAACTTGCCACACATTACCCGGTGCATTGTCATATTTGATCCGATCACCAACATGTACCCCTTGCCCCGGTGATAGATCAGGGAATTCACCACCATAACTATCGTAGTTGTCGCTCCAGCCGGGCCAAGCCAAATCGGCCGTAGTGGTACTTGCATTGGTCCACTTCGCCCACCGGATATCGCTACCTTCAGTTAGTACGTGAATATCCCCTTCAAGAGCGCTGGTAATTTCCCGGATACCTGATCGTGGTCTAAATTCATCCCACAATGGAGGGTTCGCAGGGAAGTTATATTTACCTAAGTCACCAATCCCGAAGACAGGATCGATAGAATTAGAGGTTTTTTCGTAATACGTTTGCCCCTGAGGCGTTTCTTGGCTGGGCAAATTTCGAGCAGCAAGTGAAACCCCGATCGGATAAACATCACAGCCGTCAGTCTGGCTACCAACTGCATGAATCGTCATGTATTTCTGAGAGCTAAGCTCAACATCTTGCCCAAAATATGTTTGGATCCCCAAAATCGTTTCAGCTTTATAGCCAAGCAGCAACCCGACAACCTCGTCCCTTTGGGATTGATTGCGCCCCTCTTGAGTCCCCTGAATAATCTCAAGGACTTCTCCCGTGTTTGTATCTACTCGGGCCCTCGTTGTTAATCCTTCCAACACATAGCTCTGCAAAGAATCAGGCAATGATGTTGTTCCGGTGTAGATAGAGCTAACCGTCTCCGTATAAAAGTTTGTTTTCTTATTTCCGTAAACATGCTCAACCACAAACTCTTGCCAACCATCACCTTGGGCATTGACCGTTCCCCTAACAACAAAAACGTCCCATAATTCAGGGTCATTAATTGGCATCGTCTGAGTCAACGTTGTTAACGCAGAAATATAAACTCCTTCGTCAGACCCTCCCCGTGAGCCAAATCGTACCCCTTGATCAACGGCCGTTGTAATTCTTTGGCGTTGAACCAACAAATTACCAACTTCTGCGATACCTGCAATCAGCATCATAAAAAGCGGTAAACTAATTGCTAGTTCTACCAAACTTTGACCTGTGCTTTTCTTTTTGCGCTTAATCTTCATGTTTGTCATTCGCTTTCAACCAGAAGTTCACCTGTGAAAGCGTCAATTCGATATTGTCCGCTGATGCCTGCGGTTTCATTTTGGATGACTATTTGCCATTCTACGCGATCTCCTGCCAGTTTCTCTAAGCTCAAATGAGCAACCCTTTGAGCTTCACCCACAAACATCGCGTCCCCACCATTGGCCATCGCAATTGTCATCGCTTGCCCGCTGTTAATGGCTAACTGTTCTGGGCGGATCGTTAACGGAACAAAATCTATCGTTTTTGAATTTAGCAAATTAGCACCATTTTGCGTCACCACAAAAGTTGCTAAAGATGCACTACTTGCAGAGTAATAAGTTACATTCCAATTGGTCCGGCCGCCATAAATATCTTCTAGGGCTTCAAACCGAACAATCGTAGCGACGGCAGATACCATCTGCGCATCCGCTTGCCATTGCGCCGCTGCCTGATTTGCGATGCTAAACGCATCATCGGCCGTAATTCCGGCGGCAGAAGCGCCGCCGCGATCATACACCTCTTGGCTAACCGGTTGATTCAGCGCCGCCTGAGATTGAAGCCAGAAAATCAGAAATCCGCCTACCACGCCTAAAATCAAAACAGCCAAAAATCCTGCAATTATCCAATCAGTTCGCTTCATTTAATCGAGTGTTTTATCCATGATTGTGTGACTGATCGAAAATGCTAGGTAGCACTTAAAATCAAGCAGTTTTTGTCAAGTGATTCTTGGTGTAGAACTAACTACTATCCCTGCTAATTACCGGAAAATATTGATCGTAACAGCTAACATCCAAACGAGCATAATGGATTTCTTGGAAGTCCGTAGATGCCGTTTGACCTCTCACCTGCTCATACACCATATGCATCACCCCATTCGAATAAACGATCTGAGGTTTAACCATACGTTCTGTAAATGATGTGGGTAAATTATATTTTTTAGAGCTTGAGTTCGCGGGTTGAAAGCAAACCCCAAGAACCTGTTCAAAGTTAATGTTTTCTTGCAGCACACCATGATAAAAGATCAAAGCTTCCCCTTGATCGATAATTTCGATCGAGGGAACAAGCAAGATCGCATCGGCCGGAGCATTACCAGACTGTACCGTTGTTGCAGTCACCCCATCGGTCCAGCTTGCAGCCGATGTGCAGTTTGCGAGGCAACGAGTGTAATACGGGTCAATGATCGGTGTAGAGCTGATTGGATCAATCGAGCCACCTAACACAAGCGAAGCGCCATAAACCACATGAACCTCTGACCCATTTAATGCTAGGTCAATATCTTTTACATCTAAGTTTGATACAGATAAGCCGATGTCGTTACTCCAAGTAACCCCATCATCTGTACTTTGTGAATAACGGGCTACGAGCGTATCCCTTGATTCAAGATAGACCAAGTGCAGGTTACCTTGATTGTCAACGGCCAACTCAGGTAGCTCAGACCGGCCGATGACAATTGGTGCGGTCCAGCTGTTATTGATCTTTGATGCAAACCGAATCCGAGACGTATTTGACCAAGCAACGAATACTTTCCCAGCTGAAATGATCAAGGATGGCTGGTCGATAACGCTTGGGCTATCCTCCTGCTCAATGATCTCTGGGTCGCTCCAGGTTCCATTCGAGCGAATCGCATAATACAACGTGAATCCTAAAGTTGAATTGTTTTTCTCAACCCAAGATGCATGTACGTCTCCATTATCCGCAACAGCGATATCCACCTTGTCTACTACGAATGAAAATGGATCTAAAAATATTCTTTCAGGCGGAATCCAAGTCTCGCCCCCATCATCACTATAAGAATAGTATGCTTCGTTGGCCGTGGCACTCAAAATTGTCCCCTGCTTAAACGCGGTGTGTAATCTCCCATCCGCACCAATAGCCAGTGATGGCACAGACGCCTTTTGGCCAGATTCTGAAATAGGATCAGTGTTTAACATCCACGGCGGAGAAGAAACAAGCGTCTCCCCAGCCTCAGTTTCAGCGTCAACCGCATTTCGATCTATCGATAAGACGACCAAACTAAGCAGGACAAGAAAAATTGTCCCTAGTCCTTGTTTACTCAATTGCATAATGATTTTTTATAATCCCCAAAAACAATCAAACCGAGCAACCGGTTGGCGTGATTGTCATGTACACGTCTTCAAAAACGGCATCATTTGGATCTGGTAAAACTGGAAACCACGATCCAAAATAAGCATCAGAGCCAGCCAAAGATAAACAAGCAACGATTGTATAGTAATCGCCGCCGGTTAATGGTGGCACTTCAAAGAACCTGTATCGCCCATTCGCATCTGAAAATGTCTGTTTGACGATTTCACCCGGGCTCCCGTCTGCCGGTGTGTGAACTAAAAAGACTGTTGCACGCTGTTGTGGCACAAATTCTGTGTACAGCGCCTTGACACGACCCCGAATAGAAAATGGATCGCTCTGTTCAGACGGCAATGGTGTGGGCGTGGGCACGTTTACGGCCGGTGTTACAGGTATCCCCCCTTCGTTCGACAAGTTATTGTCTTCGAATTCCTCATCCGTAATTTGGTCAATTGTATCAACCATACCCCAAGCGTTGCGTAATCCAGTTGTATCATTCTGGAAACCTAGTGGAGAAGTGATCGTAATAATTCGTGAAGCTCCAGCTTTCATATCTGGAACCGCAATAAATCCATCGCTATAAGGGTCAGCGATAATAGCCGTTCTTGTAATCGGTTCAGTTTCAGACACAAACGCGGCCGGTGGTGGATCTAAAAACAAGTCTACAAAGAACAAGCTGTTGATATCCGTCTCACCCGTATTTGTAATTGCAAATGTAAATTCAACCGAATTGAACTCGGTAATTGGCAAGTCTGTGACAAGTTCTGGTCTTGAAATAACCAAATCGGGCGGGATTAGTGTTGGCGTTGCTGAAGGTGTTGCGGTCGCCACAGGGGCTGGGCAAGGGATCTGGATGACTAAGTTTTCGACAATATTTGCAGCGGTATCAATCGCACTCAAAATATGTATTCCAGAATCTCTAACACCTAAATCAAATACCGTAGGCACAATGCCACCATCCACATCTGTGGTCACAGTTCCAACAAGCTCATTGTTATCCCAAACAAATTGAATCTGTTGATTCGCCCCCCAATTCCCACCAAAAATAGTAAATCTCGTTGATGGGTTTGGAGTAACACACGCATCACCCACAGGGAATCCGATAAACGGACCGTTAGGTAACGGGGTGCTGGTAACATCAGGTGTTGCAGTCGGCGTCTCAGAAGGTAGAGGGGTGAGCGTTGGGGCCAAAACCGTAGCGGTTGCGGCCGCACCGGTCAAAACAAACTCACTGTCTTCAGACCCGTTGTCATGAATCGCAATCACCAAAATATTGGCAGGTAGCCCGGCCGCGTATAGCGGGTTTACGTTGTAATCTGGTGATCCAGCTAAGTCTACGTCTCGCGCACCTTCGTTCCCGTTCTCACACCCATGCTCACCTTCAAGTTCAGGAGGGACGGGGCCAAACTGGATGTTTGTTGCAATATCTAACCCATTTGTAAGATCAAACAATCTAAACGTATAGTTCCCGCTCCCAACATCATTATTAACAAAACGGTCACCAGTCACAGGAATAATTCGCTGTCCTTGAACCAATTGTCCCACGATATTGATATTACATCTTATGCTGGCATCAGGTTTGCCGTCTTCAATTGTAGCTGTCGGCGTAATTGGCACGGCCGGCACGGGGGAGGGGGTCAGAGTTGGTGTTGGTGTATCCGTAGGTCCTACTTTGGGCAGTGGCGGAAGCGGAGGTGGCAAAGCCACACCTTCTGTGCGTCCACCGGTCTGACCAAACAGCTCATTATTTAGGGTAACCTGTCCAAAAACAGGCACGTTCTCAACAATATTGCTTAAAATTGGTGTAATAATCGGCACGTTATAGGTAACACGAACCACAACCGGTTGCCCTGGATCGCCACCAAAACCTAGCTGCATTTGTTGGCCAGCTGGCAAAGCAGAATTAAAGCCAAACACTTCCACAGCTGTAAAGTAATCTTCTTCAAAAGCGACTTCTTCTTCAATTCGAAGTCCTGTCATGTTTAAGAGGGCAACCTGCTCAATTGATTCGGTGCGTGCTTGGCAACCTACTGGCTGGCCGTCACAGGCCCCAACTTCAGCTTCCCCTGTAATCGCATAACGGGCCCCTGTACGTGCCGCAGTTTGAACAGACGACCACGCCCAAAAAATTCTCCCCAGCTCAACGACCATCGTAATGAGCATGAGCAGAACAATAAGAATAAGTGCAAATTCAACTAAAGCTTGTCCGCTGTTTCTTGGTTTTAATTTTTGAAAAGACATGAATTATAGAGTTTTTCCAACCGCTAGCAGGCTTAAACTCGCCCGCATATTAATTAATTAACATACAACTATATTGGAAAAACCATATGTCAAAAAAATAGATTAATTAACGTAATATACACGTCGCGTTGTCTAATTTCTGTAGTTTACACTACATAACATAAATAAAAAAAGGGGACACCCCACAAGAGTGTCCCCTTCCAATCTTTAATTCACTAGTCCAATTAACTTTAGCTAAATCTGCGGCTCTGTTGCAACTTTCTTTACTTTCGGCTCAGCTTGTGCTGGAGCTTTTGTCTCTTTCTGCGGCCCATTTTCTTTTGATGCTGCAATAAATGCGTGGAAAAGTGGATGGGGGCGATTCGGCCGGCTTTTGAATTCTGGGTGGAATTGCGAGCCAACCATAAATGGATGATCTTCAATTTCTACTATCTCGACTAAACGGCCGTTTGGTGACTGTCCAGAAAAGATCATTCCAGCTTCTTCAAATGATTCACGATACGCGTTGTTAAATTCCCAACGATGGCGGTGACGTTCGTCAACGGTCGGTTGCCCATACGCACGCATCGCTTTTGATCCTTCACTTAAATTACAAGGATAAGAGCCCAAACGCATCGTTCCACCCAAATCATCTAAACCGTGCTGGTCAGGCATGAGGCTAATAATCGGATGTTTTGCAGCGGTATCAAACTCGGTGCTGTTTACATCATCAGATTTAAGCGCAAACCGGCCGAATTCGATACACAGCACCTGCATGCCCAAGCATAATCCCAAATAAGGAATCTTCTTTTCACGAGCCCAACGTGCTGCCAAAATCTTGCCTTCGATCCCTCGTGGGCCAAAGCCACCTGGGACAACAATCCCAGAAACCGTTTCTAGCCGATCCCAACTGCGTCGTTTCTCAAGATCGCCAGAGTAAATCCATTCAATCTCAACATCCGCGTTGTTTGAAATGCCAGCATGATAGATCGCCTCTCGCACGCTCATGTAAGCGTCGTGCAATTCAACATACTTTCCAACAATACCAATGCGGATCTTTTCTTTTGGCTGCTCAATCTCTTGAACAAGAGCGCGCCACTCAGCAAGGTCTGCCTTTTTAGTAGATAGTCCTAGTCGCTCGACAACGATATCGCCTAAACCAAATTCTTCGATTTGCAATGGAACTTGGTACAAAATATTGCTGGTCACGGCCGGAATCACCGCTTTTGGCTCAACATCGCAGAACAGCGCAATTTTACTAAGTAGCTCATCTGCAATTTCATGGTCAGCACGGGCAATAATCGCATCTGGTTGGATACCGATGCTGCGTAATTCACGAACGCTGTGCTGCGTCGGCTTTGTTTTTAATTCACCACTAGCGCCGATAAAAGGCAGGTAGGTCACATGAATAAACATTGTGTTTTCACGTCCCAACTCGCTTCTCATTTGCCGCAATGACTCCATAAACGGTAGAGACTCGATGTCCCCCACGGTTCCACCAACTTCGATCAATACGATGTCTGCTTGGGAATGCTCAGCAACCAACTTCATCCGTCGTTTGATTTCGTTGGTGATGTGAGGGATGACTTGAATCGTACCGCCCAAATAGTCTCCGCGCCGTTCGCGCTGGATCACTTCTGAGTAAATACGGCCGGTGGTGACATTTGATAACTGATCCAAATTAATGTCGATGAATCGCTCGTAATGACCCAAGTCCAAGTCAGTCTCAGCTCCATCTTCAGTTACAAATACTTCACCATGCTGATAAGGTGACATCGTCCCCGGATCGACGTTGATATATGGGTCTAACTTTTGAACCGCAATTGATAGCCCGCGTGCTTTAAGCAAACGGCCCAACGCTGCAGCGGTTACGCCTTTCCCTACCCCACTAATTACGCCACCTGTAAAAAAAATAAATTTGGTCATGGTTAAGATTTGTGCCTCAATTGAAATACTTTTCCAAAATATTTTGGGACGAGCGCCAACTTTGTGGCTCAAGCACCCAAAACGAGCGAGTTGAAATCTGCCCAAATCAACTCGAACAATGCGCTGAATTTTTACTCAGAGCGCATGCATATGCTATGTAAATACCGTGAAATATTAAGGAGAGTAGGCTCCTTCAATACCAATGATTCACGAACAAAATTATATTTGAAATGTCGTGCTTACGTTTACGAAGCTGGATATTGCAGGAAGACTATAGAAGTTTTTCTAAATCTTCTGCCGCTCGTTTCATATCTAAGAAGATTAAGCCTAGCTTTGCACTGCTACGAGCCAGTACGGTTAACACAGCTTCTTCCCCAACCGCCATTAAAACGATGATGCCCAATGTCCCGCTTATGTACACTCTGTCAAGCGCCCCCCGACGAAGTTCGGCCGCAATTCGATCTCCAAGTGACAACATGGCGGCCGACATCGCGGAAATGCGGTCCTCGTCTACACCAGACGGTAGCGAAGAGGCCATAATCAAACCGTCTACACTTACGACGGCCGATGCTTCAATATCTGGGGTTCCCGCTTGAAGGTCTCTCAAGCGATCCACCATTTGCTCAGTTCTTGATCTCATTCAAGATTCTCCCGGGGATTAGGATGATGATTTGCTGCCTTTTTTCTGTAATCAAAAAACGACTTAGAAAATAAACATCAGCGGATACTATCATACGCATTTTGGAGTGTCAACATATTTCCTATGCCCGATTGAAACTTAATCGGTTCTAGCTGTCTCGCGATGCGGTTCAAGCAGTTTCAGGACATCTTCTAGCAAATTTCCACCAGTTGCGATGATTCCATTTACTTTAGGCCAAGGCTTATTGAAAACAAATCCAGCCCCGTCTAAATCAACCACGTGTCCGCCTCCTTCTTGAACCAGCAACACACCTGCACAAATGTCCCATTCATGTTTTGGTCCGCGGCTCCACGTTGCGTCCGCTTTACCGTATCCGGTACGCGCTAGTTTCCATGCAATACTGCCCATTGTGATAATTTCAAACATATTTTCAAATGGTTCAAATTCACCACGTTTTCTTTCAGAGCGGCTCGCATCAATAATCGAACCTGCAAGTTCTGAACGGTTTGAGGCGGTAACCGATTGTCCATTAATTTTTAGGCCACCATCTTTATAAGCCGAAACCATCTCATCGGTCACAGGATTATAAATAGCTCCAACCACTGGAATCCCATCTTCTACAAGTGCCACTGATACTGAAAACTCAGGAATTCCCATCACAAATTCTTTTGTGCCATCTAGCGGGTCTACAATCCAAACGTGTTTCTTTTCAAGCCGTTCTGGGTTGTCTACAGTTTCTTCGCTAAGCCAACCAGCTTCAGGCAACAGTGTTAACAATGCTGATTTTAGATACGCGTCCGCCACTTGATCAGCCTCTGTTACTGGATTGTCAGGAGATTTCTCTTGGACCTCAAACTGCCCTTTGTAGAATCCTTTGATTTTGTTACCAGCTTCCCGCGTAATTGCCTCGACTTCGTCGATAATTTCTTGATAGTTCATTAATTTTTAACCTGTTTTTTGGGTGATTTCTTGTCTATACGACAACTATTCCTGTGAATGGACAGAACATCTTGTCATAATTAAATTTGTTGTGTGTTTTGCAGACTCTCTAATAGCTGTCCCACAATCCAAAACATGATACCATTGCAAGCGTATCAAGAGGAAAATGAAGGAGCAGCAAACTACTACTAATTAACTACATTTGGTTGTCAAACTTATTTACGCTTATTAAAACAAGCCCGCAGAGCAAATGATTAAGTATAACTGCTCTGTCCCTTTAGAATAAGGTAGATTAAGGACAACCTCTAGTTTATAAGGAGCATCTTTTGAAGATGATAACCATACCAAACTTACGAACCAACAAAAGATTATTTATTTACTTACTTGTAATTACAGTTATGAGCCTATTTCTCTTGGGCTCGACTACAAGTGTATACGCTCAATCTACACACACGGTTGCTCCGGGAGAAACACTGTATTCGATCTCTCGTCGCTATGGTGTGTCAATCAACGATTTGATTGCGGCCAACAGTCTAATCAATCCAAACTTTATCAAAGTTGGTCAGGTTATCACCATTCCCGGCACAGATGATAGTGGTGGCGGAACCGAAAATCCGACACCCACCCCGCCAACACCAACAGAAGGGCGCACCCATGTTGTCGCGTTTGGACAAACGGTTGCGTCCATTTCTCGCTTATACGGAATCACAATCAATGATATTGCCAGCGCAAATCAACTGCTAAATGTTAATCTGATTTACGTGGGCCAAGTTCTTAACATCCCTGGATCTTCTGGCGGTACACCAGCTCCCGCTCAGCCGGCTCCGACACCAGCCCCCACAACAGATCCCCCACCAACAAGCAACACAACCCATACTGTTGCACCTGGGGATACGTTGGGCGCCATTGCATCACGTTACAATGTAACCGTCCAGTCTATCGTTTCTGCAAATGGTTTGCTTAGTGCCAATCTGATTTATGTGGGGCAAGTTTTGACTATTCCAGGGGCTTCTGGTGGAGGGACGGCTCAGCCTCCTGCAAATCCAAATCCAAACCCCGGTGGACCGGTGACAACCAATGGGACAGCCTTGGGAGGTCAAACACACACGCTCGCCAATCCAGGCACCATGAAAGATGCAGGAATGACTTGGGTTAAGTTCCAACATAAGTGGGGCGCAGGTAATAATCCGGCCGATTTACAAGGACGAATCAGCAACGGACATGCCAATGGATTCAAGGTTCTACTGAGTATTCCAGGTGCAAACACATATCCATCATCGATTGATTTTAATGGATATATTGAGTTCCTTCGCGGCGTGGCATCTCTTCAAGATCCGCCTGACGCGATTGAAGTCTGGAATGAGATGAATATCGACTTTGAATGGCCGTTGGGACAAATTAACCCAACGTCGTATGTCAACAACATGCTGGCGCCCGCCTATAACGCGATTAAAGGGGCTAATTCAAACATTATGGTGATTAGTGGTGCTCCTGCCCCAACCGGCTTCTTTGGTGGCTGTACGGGGAATGGGTGCGATGATGATGCTTATATTCGTGGCATTGCGGCCGCTGGTGCCGCACGGTACATGGACTGCATGGGCGTTCACTTCAATGCAGGTGCGACATCTCCATCGGCAACGACAGGTCATCCGGCCGATTCAACCGGCCATTACAGCTGGTATTACGGGCCGATGGTCAATACCTATAGTGCGGCTCTAGGGCGCAGCGTACCTTTGTGCTTCACCGAGGTCGGCTATCTGAGCACCAACGGTTACTCTGGAACACCGCCGGCGTTTGCGTGGGCCAGTGGGACATCGGTTGATCAACATGCACAATGGCTGGCCGAAGCGTATCGCCTAGCAGCCAATGACAGCCGCGTTTCAATGTTCATTGTATTTAATGTTGACTTTACTTTCTTCGCCGCAGACGGGGATCCTCAAGCCGGATATGCTATCATTCGGCCGGACGGCTCATGCCCAGCCTGTGCCACATTAAAAGCAGCCACTGGAGGCTAATCGCGAATGAAAGTCACAATCTATTCAGATGGTGGAGCAGACCCCAATCCCGGTTACGGCGGTTGGGGTGCTGTGCTCATCTACGGTAAACACACGAAAGAACTTAAAGGAAGCGCAAAAGACACCACCAATAATCGAATGGAGCTGTCGGCCGCGATTGGGGCACTCAAAGCACTGAAGCGGCCGTGCGAGGTAGAGTTTTTTACCGATTCCCAATATTTACGCAGAGGGATCTTAGAAAACCTCGAAAAATGGGTCGCCAACGATTTCAAACGTAAAGGGGAAACAATACCGAATAAAGATTTGTGGAAAAAGCTCCATACGTTGATAGAACCCCACACAATCGAATGGAATTGGGTCAAAGGGCACTCGGGCAATCACTACAACGAGATTGTTGACAAACTCGCAACTGCGGCCAGACAAGAGATCACCCCAACTGTAGGCTTAAAAGCCGACCAACCGACTCTATTTGCTCGGGGGTCATACAAAGGCAAAACAAAATCTGGTGGGTGGGCCTATATCCTTAAACTGCCGAATGGTGAAACAATCCAAAATTCAGGCAATGCATCAGAAACGACGAGCAACCGAATGCATATCGAAGCGGTTATGTTCGGCTTGGCCGACTTACCCAAAGGGGTTGATTCGGTCCAAGTGGTCACCGTTTCAGATTATGTTTTTATGGGAGCAACTGAATGGATCAAGGGGTGGAAGAAAAAATGCTGGAAGAAAAAAGGGGGAGAAACTGTGTCCAACTCTGATTTATGGCAACAGTTGGATACCCTTTCTAGCAAGCTCCAAATTGTGTGGTTTAACGGGAAAAATACAATTCTCGATGGGGATGAGCTTGATGTTGTGGGCAAAAGAGCCGGAGAAGCTGCCTCAGATCTATAGTAAAAACCCTCTTTTACTCTTAAGTTTTACTTGAAATTCAAAATCGACTTGGAGCTAATCTGCTGCAATTTTGCAGGATGCGTGTAAAAAGCCGAAGTCTCCAAGTGGGGGCATGAGCTCCTGCACATCGGTTATGACATAGTTATTTCCATCAAACGTAACCATATCACCTGGAGTCGGATACTCGTCAGAATTAATAATCGCGCCTGGGTGGCCCCCACCCTCAACAACGTAGCTGATTTTATAAGTTATGTTCTCGTCACTCATCTATCTTATAACCTATGCGCTTGTTAAATTCATGTGTCGCAATTTAAACGCCATATCCATCGCGAAATGTTTCATTACGGAATAACCGATCTTAGGATTATCTTCACATAACGCCTTAAAATCGTCATTATCCATCCGTACTAGTGAGCATCCCCCTTTTCCGGCCCGGCCGGATGCAGAACGATGTCCTTGATCAAGCAGCGTCATCTCACCAAACAGCTGCCCATGGCCCAAAAATACGATTGTCTTGTCAACGCCATCAACTTCTACATAAACTTCGATGGATCCTTCATCTACGATAAACATGTCTTTGCCCGTTGTGTTTTGCAACACAATTTGAGCGCCAGGCTCTTTTGTTTCCGGCCGACATATGCCTATTACTAAGTCCAATTCTTCGTCGGACAATTTGCTAAAAATGTGTACATTTTCTAGTAAATGCTTCATAGTTTTTTAGAGATGATTTGGGATCGTGCAGACTTAATTCCTTAAATCTGAGTACGTTTCTGATTAGTTAATGCTCGAGTTAAAACACATTATGTAAGGCTACCTCAAAATATTAGCAGGATCAGAGAGGTTTCACAAGGAAAAAAATCTCGATTGACCGCTTTTACATAATCAATTTGGCCTATAAATCTATCATTCCACCTTTAAACGCATTGATTATCGCTTGGGTGCGTGAATTGGCATGTAATTTTTGGATTATGTTACTAACGTTATTTTTGATGGTTCCTTCGGCTAAAAATAGCTCGGCCGCAATATCACTGTTGCTTTTGCCTGTTGCCATTTGTTCTAAGATCGATAATTCTCGATCAGTCAAGGCTTCAAACTCAGGGATTGGCTCCTTTGATTGTTTAGGTTTTATCTCCTTTGGCTCCGTTTGCAGTCTGCAAAATTCACTTAGCACTTTCCCCGCAATTCTTGCATCTAGATGTGTTCTGCCTGCTACCGTATCTTGTATCGCAAGCAAAATATCATCCCCGCTTGAATCTTTCAGCAAATACCCTTTAGCACCCGCCTGAATCGCGTCGAACACCCATTCATCAGCGTCATAGGTTGTTAGAACCAGTACAGCTTGATTGGCATTATTTTCAATGATTTTTTTAGTCGCTTCAACCCCATTCATCTTTGGCATTTTCAAATCCATCAAAACAATATCTGGGGTTAGGTTTGATGTTAACGCAACCGCCTCGACGCCGTTCTCTGCGGTGCCAACAACTTCAATACCATCTGCGTGTGACAAAATGATATTCAGACCTTTTCTGACTACCTCTTGATCATCACAAATTAAGACCTTGATCATATTAAAATTCCTTGATTAGCATGCTCTGGATCGCAGCAAAAAATAGTTGAGCAACCCCGACAAAGAAAATAAATATGCTGACCATAATGACAGCCTTAGGGAAGAAGGGGGTTGAAGGGGCTATGCCGATTAATTCTGGTAGCCAGCTTGAAACAAGACCCAAATTACCGACTGAAGTAATGACCCACATCAACGGGATCAAAGCCAGCAGTGTGTTTTTGATTTTTCTAATTCTTAAGTTCATGATTTTTTAGTTGGATTGTTCTAAGTTGGAACAATCAAGGTCACGTGCGTGCCCAGATTTAATTGGGATTCAATCTGTAACTCAGCGCCAATTAATTCAGCTCTTTCATGCATTCCAATGAGCCCAAACCGGCCGTCGCGCGGTGCAGCGTCAACTAAAAAGCCCTTGCCATCATCAGACACCTGAAACGTGCAGCTAGAACTGGTCCGAGAAATATGCAAACTCATCTGTGATGCATTTGCATGCCGCTCAACATTATTCATCGCCGAACTGATAATTCTGAAAACCGCTTGCTCCGTTAGCTCTGGCAAACCCATTTCTTCAGTGATTTGGATGTCAACGTTCAGCTCGCTTCTTTCAGCGATTTTTGTTGCCTCGAATTCAAGAGCCTTTGGTAAACCCAATCTTTCTAATGCTGAATCACGGAGCATCGCAATGGCTCGGCGTGATTCAGCCAACCCATCTTTTAAATGTTTTTGCGCATCTTTTAACTCAACTACAGCCTCATCTGAATTAACCTTGATGAGTGTTTGAACAGCTTGGAGTTGAATCGTGGCTCCGCTAATTGAATGGGCCAACGTATCGTGTAATTCTCGTGCCAGACGGTTTCGCTCGCGGCTTGCCGCCAGCTCTTCCATCATCAACGCTTGCTCAGCTAATTTTTGATTGGCGATAGACAGTTTTTCCTGTTCAGCCCGCATCATGTCAACCAGCATCCAGGTTACTAGCCCAACAACCAGACAAATACCAAGCAATACAAAACCACGAACCGCATAGAAATACCAGTTAAATGCATCGATTGGCATTAGGAAAGCGACAAGCACGTAACTGATACCGGCTATCGGCATCACCCACAACATCCCTTTTAAGCGATATTGCCACGTTGCTACGATGACCGGCACAATAATGAACATCTGCCCAAATCCATGAATATTGTTTACTTGGTCAGGTGTGAATTTTAGGATTTCAACAAATTGCGGGAAGGCGTATAGGTCTTGATAAGGCTGAAAAACAGAGTGAAGGAGTTCAGCATTCGGACTTATTAACCCGATGCCGAGGCCGATTATTAAAAGTGAATGGGCCAATTTTTCAGGGTTATTAACGGGCAACCAATCCCACCATGGCGCTAGCAAAACAAGCAAGATGATGGCGCTAAATCCGGCCGACCACCATCTGTAAAACGTTGGCCCAAATTCCCAAATGGTTATGTAACCTACACCAACGGCCGTGATGACACCTATAAGCTTAAACACAGCCGCGAGTCGATAGGTAAATAAAATTTCGGAGTTTGGCATTTTGTCCATGTGGGATGGTGTCTAAAGAAAAACGGGGGCTTGCCCCAACTCGTTCAGAGCAAGCAGTGTGTTGTGGTTTTGGTCGGCAGAATTATTGCATCTGCTGCAAATAATCAACGATGACCACAAGCATCATAAAACTTCCAAGGGTTAAGGTAAAGATAAGTTTTGAATTTCGCAGAATCACTATTTTACTCCTTGCGCGGCAATAGTGGGTGTTGGACCCGCATCTTTTGGATCTGGCGTTGATTTACGCGACTTTTTACGAATTCGTGAAAAGTTGAAGATATTGAAAAAGTGTGCCAATCCTAGGAAAAACAGAACAATTCCGATTTTGGTCGCGTTAAATTCAAAGACTTCTTGAATATTCTCAGGGCGTTCTCCAAAGCGTAAAAAGATGGCGATAAAGCCGATATTTACCAAGTAAAAGCCGACAAGAAGCAGATGATTAACAGCGTCTCCCATCTTTTCGTCTCCTGAAAAAGCATCTACTATGAAAATGCGGCCGTTCTTGAATAGTGTTTGGGCAACCCAAATGGTTATCGAAATACTGAGCCCTAGATAAATTGCATATCCCATTATTGTTAAGTCCATTATGAACCTCCTGTGCATCGATTAAAAATGAGGAATAAATACTCAGCGTTGGTTAGATGTTGTTGATCATTGTTGTGCCGAGGTCTGTCATTGACTTAATTATTTACCAGAACGATAATCGCCCCTAGTGCCTGAAGTCACTGCCGAAAATGACCAAGGTCACTTTATTGTTTTTCTAGATTTGAGTGAGGAATTTATGTCTGGCCAACCTGTTTTATTAGAGATCGAAAATCACATCGCCGTTGTTACGCTGAACCGGCCGAAAGCGTTAAATTCGCTTTCTAAAGTGATGAGAGATGCATTGATCACAACTTTTGAGCGGATAAAAGAGGATGGATCTGTGAGAGTGGTGATCCTAACCGGGGCCGGCCGGGCTTTTTGTGCAGGGCTTGACCTGAAAGAGATTGAGCAAGATGGGTTAAGCGAGAATGATCTGGGGATCACTGCCCCGTTTATTCAAATCATGGAAGAATTTTCGATCCCGATCATTGGGGCCATCAACGGATATGCAATTACCGGCGGCTTTGAATTGGCGCTGCTAAGTGACTTCATGATTGCGGCCGAAAGCGCCAAATTTGCAGATACTCACGGCCGGGTCGGCATTGTTCCGGGCTGGGGGCTGTCACAAAAGCTACCCCGTATAATTGGCATACAACGCGCAAAAGAGCTGAGTTTTACCGGCAATTTTTTGGAAGCCCGTCAAGCTGAACAGTGGGGATTGGTCAATCGAGTAGTACCAGATGAGGGGCTTATGACAGCCGCACGTGAGCTGGCTAGAGATATTGCGAGTTGTGACCCTGTAGCTTTAAAAGAAATAAAACAGCTCATTGATTCTGGATATAGTGGGACCTTAGCCGATGGCTTATCAATGGAAAGCGAAAGCTCCAAGGATTGGTCCAAAAAGATGGATGCAGCCAGCATTGGCGAGAGAAGAAAGGCAGTTCAAGCCCGCGGCCGGAAACAATAAGTTCTTTTCGCCTACTCCCTCACACATTTAGCCCGTCTACCAAACCATCAGCCTCTTCATTGGGATTATTTCCCCATTGTTCAACTCCTCCATATAACCAAAAATTAAGCGGTCAGAAATAGATAGAAATGTCTGCCTGTTTCTGCTATCCACAATCTTGGAGAAATAAACAATGAAAGGCATGGTTTTTACAGAGTTTTTGGAAATGGTCGAAGATCAATTCGGCTGGGAAATTGCAGAGGACATTGTTGAGGAAAGTAATCTTCCCTCGGGAGGCGCATATACAGCTGTAGGAACGTATGACTATCAAGAAATGGTTGCGATGGTGGTCACTCTGAGCAAAAAAACAGAAGTCGCTATTCCAGATCTGCTTAAAGCTTATGGCAAACATCTGTTTGGTCGATTTAATAGCCTATATGGCAATTTTTTTGAAGGGGTTGACGGTACATTTCAATTTCTATCCACCATCGATCAATATATTCATGTTGAGGTGCGCAAGCTATATCCCGAAGCAGAACTGCCAAAATTTGAGTACGAACACCCAAATGATCATACCTTAATCATGATTTATTCTTCAAAACGGCCGTTTGCAGATTTTGCAGAAGGGCTCCTGATCGGATGCATCGATCACTTTGGCGAATCTGTCACAATCGAAAGAGAAGACTTGAATGCGGCCGATGGGACTGAAGCAAAATTCACTTTGGTAAAAGTAACCGAGTCAATTGCAGCGGATTAGCGCATCAATTATTAGCTTTAAATTTGCGAATTAGTCGCATATGTTCTTATGCAAAACCCTATCAGCGACGATAAGTTAAAAAACAAGCTTGCGCGTCTAAGACAAGCCAGAAAAGAAGCAGAACAGCTTCTTGAACAAAAAAGCCTTGAGCTCTTCTATGTCAATCAAGATCTTGAACAGACAATGGAAGAGCTAGAGCAGCGTGTCTTAGATCGAACAGCCGAGCTTGAAAGTATTGTCGTGCAAGTTAATAAAAAGAGTGATGAGCTGGCCTTGATGAACACGGTTATCTCATCTGTAACAGCATCTGAGGATTTAGACGGTTGCCTAGAAATTATTGTTGATACCCTGCTACAGCTCGAGGGGATTGGAAAAGTTGGAATTGCCCTAATCAATGATGAGCGTGAATCCATGATTGTGGTTCATGAAAAATTCAAAGATTTCCGATCAACCGATACGGTGGGCGAAACGATTCCGCTTGAAGGGAACATTCAAACAAAGCTCGTTCTTGATAGCAAAAAGCGAATCCTGCTCACAGATATTCAAAAATCTAATGATGGGGTTGCCATCAATAAAATGCTTCAAGACCAAGGCATTTATTCCCTAGCTATACTCCCGATCTTAGTGAATGAAAATGTTATTGGGACGGTTGGGGTTGCCTTAATGGAGGAGGGAATTGAGCTACCTGAAGATCAGCTCGATTTTATGGAATCTGTGGTCATTCAGGCTTCGGGTGCTATTCAAAACCACTTATTACTGAAAGAGCAACAAAAGACCTTGCGCGAAATCGAGGCGAAACAAGCACAGCTTGAGCTTGCGAACAAGGTCATCGAAAATAGCCCTGTTATTTTGATCAAATGGCGGCCGTCAGAAGGGTGGCCAATAGAGTATATCTCCCAAAATGTTTCAAAATTTGGGTATGCGCCTAATCAGTTTCTAAACGGCAAAATTTCGTACCACAACCTGATTCACCCAGATGATTTGCCAGAATTAACCGAAATTGCAAATCAAGCGACTCAAAATGGGCAAGCTGAGTTTAAAGCTGAATTCAGAATTTTCGGAATAGATGGATCGATGTTTTGGGTTGAGGACCGAGTCCAAATTTTCCAAACAGAGGGCCAAGATACTCCAGTATACGAAAGCACCATTATTGACATTACCGAACGGCGGGCTGCTCAAGAAAGTGCTCGCTTAACTCAATTTTCGATTGACCACACCCCTCAATTAATTTTTTGGTTAAATAAAGATGGAAGGTTCGCAAGTGTCAACGAAACAGTCTGCAATAAATTAGGGTATACAAAAACAGAGCTTTTACAGATGTCTGTTTTTGATATTTCGGCGAAACGTACCGCTGCAGAGTTCGCTGCAATTTGGGAAAAAGTTCGGCTCCAGAAATATTTTTCTATGCAATCTGAAATGACAGATTCTGCAGGAAACATCTTCCCGGTCAGCCTACAGCTAAATTTTATCGAGTTTGAAGGGACACAGATTGTTGTCGTTTATGCTGAAGACATAACGGATGAATTAAAGGCTCAGAATGAGTTGAAAATTGCTCAATTCTCAATTGATAATGCGGGTGATCGAATCTACCGTTTTTCAAAAGATGGCTCTATTCGATATGCAAACAAATCCGCTTGGAGCGAATTGGGATACAGCTACGAAGAGTCTTTAAACCTCACCATTTTTGATCTAAATCAAGAGGTTCGAAAGACTTGGAATGGGCTCTGGGAAAATGTGAAGGAGAATGGAGTTGTCGTTGATGAGGCGATACAGTTCACAAAAAATGGTGACCCAGTACCCGTTGAAGTCACATCTTCGTTCCAAGAGTTTGATGGGGAAGAATACATTTTTGCGTTTGTAAGAGACATTACTGAACGTAAACGAACTGAAAGCGAATTAAAAATCACCCAGTTTTCTATCGAGAACGCCGGAGATCGAATTTTTAGGTTAGCAAAAGATGGATCAATTAATTGGGCCAATGCCACTGCATGGTCGAGTCTTGGCTACACAGAAGAAGAGTTCTTAAATCTATCTATATTTGATCTAAATCCTGAAATCAAACCTCATTGGAAGTCGATTTGGGCCGAGATAAAAGAAAAAGGGTTCGTCTTAGATGAAGGGGTGCAGCTCCATAAGGACGGAGCTGAAGTGCCAATAGAGGTGACTTCATCATTTCAAGAGTTTGACGGAGAGGAATACATTTTTGCCTTTGCACGCGATATCACAGAAAGAATTAAATCTCGTCAGGTTTTGATTGAAAAGCAGCAAGAATTAGAAACTGTTTTGGGCCAAATGCAGACGATGCAGGACAACATTGATTATGGAATCATTTTTCTTGACCCGCAGTTAAATCTTATCGCAACAAATCATTCTGCTCGTCAGATTTTTGAGTTTGACTCAACCTTTTTGAATAGTCAGCCAAATCTGGGCGGAATGATGAGTTTTATTCGTGATCGAGGATTCTACGATGTGGCGGAGGCTGAATGGGACGGCTATTTGGAGAAAAGATTAGACTTAGTCAAGCAGTCTGAAAATGCAACTCTAGAAGTTTTATTTGCGAATAATCACTATTTTTCATTTCAAATCATAACGTTGCCTGATGGGAATAAAATGCTGACCTACTATGATATTACAGAGCAAAAAGAAGCAAGTGAAAAGCTGCTCCGCCAACAAAGTGAGCTCGAGCAAGTCCTCAACCAGCTTCAATTGATCCAAGACAATATCGACTACGGCATTTTGTTCTTCGATCCTGAGCTACACGTCATTTTAGCCAATAGATCTGTGCGTGAAATGTACAACATCTCAGATGAGTTTATTGCTTCTAAGCCTACACTGGCCGAGCTGTTTGAGTTTAATCGATATTCACAATCTTACCGGGGAGACTTGGATGTAAATGATGAGGATGCGTGGCGAAATTTTGTCTCAGATAGAGTAAACGATATTAAAGAGATGAGTATGACGGCCGGAGAAACAATCGGCCCAGAGGGGGAGATTCTCTTCGTGAAATCATACGGGTTGCCTGACGGTAGCCGAATGTTGACATACTTTGACGTTACTGAGCAAAAAGAGTCTGAAAGAAAAATCAAAGAAAGTGAAGATCAGCTCAAATCTATTTTGGCAGCATTGCCTGTTCCTATCGTCATTACGGCCGCCAACGATCGAAAAATCCGTTTTTCAAACCAATCATTGCGTCAACTCATGGGAGAGTCTATTGATGATCCTAGAGATAACCTGTTAGATGAACTTTATGTAAATCAAGATGATCGGGCGTATGTCAACTCAGTCCTTGACAAAGGTGAGGTGGTCGAGGGATTTGAAATGGAGATCGGCCGGATTGATGGAAGTAGTTTTTGGGGCGAATTGATTTGTAAAAATATTTCTTATTTCGGTATAGAAGCGACCTTGGGCAGCTTTTATAATTTAGATGAGAGGAAGAAGGTGGAGGAGACGATGCGAGAGGCAAAAGAGGCGGCCGAAGCTGCAGCCCAAGCTAAAAGCGACTTCCTTGCCAATATGAGCCATGAGATTCGAACGCCGATGAATGGGGTCATCGGAATGGCAAGCCTGCTGGTTGATACCGATCTAAACAGTGAACAGCAAAGCTTTGTCGAGACAATTAAAAATAGCGGTGAGTCTTTACTCAATATCATCAACGAGATTTTGGATTTCTCTAAAATCGAGTCTGGAAAAATGGAGTTAGACCTTGAAGAGCTTGATCTACGGCGCAGCTTAGAGGAAGTACTCGATCTCATCTCGCCGAAAGCGTTTGAAAAAGGGATCGATATTTTCCTTGACTACGATAAGAATGTTCCAGAAACCATTGTGGGAGACGTCACCCGATTGCGGCAAATCGTAGTTAATTTACTTTCAAACGCGATCAAATTTACGTCTGAAGGACAGGTCTTGCTACGGGTTAGCGCCATCACAAACGAACAGCCTGCCACACTGCATTTTGCGGTTGAGGATTCAGGCATCGGTATCCCGGCCGACCGCATGGACCGGCTATTCAAATCTTTTAGCCAAGTAGACACTTCGACAACTCGAAAATATGGTGGGACCGGTCTTGGTTTAGCGATCAGCAAGCAATTAAGCGAGTTAATGGGTGGAGAAATGTGGGTCGAGAGCGAATCGGGTGTCGGCTCAACGTTCTTCTTCACCATCAAAGCGGATGCTGTTAGTGGGAATTCATCGCAGCTTGACCTTAAGCTATTAGAAAAAATGCAGGGGAAGAAAGTGCTTTTGGTTAATGACAGTGTGATGAGCCAGCAGCTTCTGACCAAGCAGTTTAACGATTGGGGCATTGATGTCGTTACCTCATCGGCCGGAGAAGATGCTTTTTTAATGCTTGTTGAAAAAGTGGACGAGATCGATGCACTGTTCTTTGATCTTGATACGTTAGACATTTATGACAAAAGCGCCGAAGATGTGATCAACGAGCTCCTTAAACTACATAAAACTCCCCCATTAATCTTGTCAGCCCCCCTAACCAAAAAGCCGAACCACAGTGAAATTACGGGCTATTCAAGATTTGTGTCTAAACCGCCCAAGCTTGAAGAACTCTTTGCGGCGTTAGCCTATTCATTCTCCGGGAAAGAGCATGTTTCACAACGATTTATCAAAGAAAAAGCGGCCGATAAAGTTCAGCTGAGCGAGCTTTTTGAAATCAATATCCTGCTGGCGGAAGACAATAAGGTCAACCAGAAAGTAGCTGTCAATATGTTTAAACGGATGGGATTTGGAATCGACATCGCCGAAAACGGAGTCGAGACGTTAGACATGCTTTCCAAAAAATCGTATGACATCATCTTTATGGACGTGCAGATGCCGGAAATGGACGGGGTCGAAGCGACAAAAATGATTATCGAAAAATGGGGCCAAGATCGGCCGACGATTATTGCGATGACTGCAAATGCGATGACGGGGGACAGAGAGCAATTTTTAGCGGCCGGAATGGACGACTACATCAGTAAACCAGTGCGCATCAACGACATTGAAGAAGCGATCTTGCGTATGCGGGAAAATTTACGCAAGAAAACGGCTGCAAGTTAAGCACCCTCAAGATAAAGTTCTAAACCAAAGTGGTAACGAGTCTATTCAAATCACCCGATTGTTTTTGAGAAATAGTTGGTTCAACGGACAATAACCCTACATGCTTATCGCTAACATTATTTTTCCTATCTTTGCCATCGCCGGATTGGGGTACCTGTTTGCTTATTTGGGGCTTTTTCAGCAAAAACACGTTCAAGGCTTATCGCAATATGTGTTTTATCTGGCGATACCGGTTCTGCTCATCCAAACTCTTTCACAAATAACCTTGCCAGACGTGATCAACTGGCCTTTTTTCGCCTCGTACTATTTAGCGCTTTGTGTCATTTATCTGATCGGATTTTTAATTCAACGGTTTGTATTTGGCGGCAGCCGGAAAGAAAGTGCGATTTTTGGGATGGGATCTTCATACTCGAACTTGGTCTTGATCGGAATTCCGGTTATCTCGGCCGGATTTGGTGATGCCGGCCTCGTTCCACATTTTCTGATCATTTCAATTCACTCCGTCGTTCAGTTTACGATCACGACAATCTTGGCTGAAAGCGACAGTGGGGAAAGCAAATCAACCGTCGATTTCCTCAAACTATCGGCCGAAAAACTGATCAAAGATCCATTGATCTTAGCCCTCATCACGGGACTATCGCTCAATTGGTTAGCAATTGAAATTCCAGAGCTTATCTTAAGCACCTTCAGTTTAATTCGGGGATCAGTCCTGCCAGCCGCACTGTTTATGCTTGGGGCATCACTTGCTGGCTTCCGCATTAGCGGCCAGCTGAGCCAAGCGGTCGTCATCATCGGTTTAAAACAGATCATGCAGCCGCTCCTCGTTTATCTGCTTGTATTTCAACTCTTCGAGCTCCCCCAACTTTGGGGGGCCGTCGCTGTAATTGCTTCGGCCATGCCTATCGGGGTGAACGTGGCTGTCTTCGCAAATAAATACGATTCGGCCGTTGCGCCGATTGGAACCGCCGTCCTGTTATCCACGCTCATGTCAATCGGCACAATTTCAGTCTTGCTTAACACGTTCATCTAATCAGCCCGGTTGCATGCAATTTAAAAAATATCGAGTAAAATAAAAATTCAAACGCTCGTTTGAATTTTTATAGTTGGGGATAACAAATTATGAAAGACGTTTATATTGTCGCAGGAACTCGTACACCCATCGGCCGCTTTGGCGGTGGATTAAAAGATGTGTCACCGGTTGATCTTGGTGCACACGTGATGGGAGCAACCCTTGAGCAAGCCGGTATTTCTGGTGACGCACTTGATTTATACATTATGGGGAATGTCCTCCGTGCCGGTCACGGACAGCTATTACCCCGCCAAGCAGCCATCAAAGCGGGCATTTCGTCAGACGTTGACGGATACGCGATAGACATGGTTTGCTCATCCGGTATGATGGCGGCGATGAATGCCGCAACATCGATCAAAGCGGGTGAGTCAGATTTGGTTTTGGCCGGTGGCATGGAATCGATGTCTCAAACCGGTTTCTTTTTATCTGCCCGGGCACGCTGGGGATATAAATACCTGAGTGGCAAACCGGAACAGCTTAAAGATGTGCTCGAATATGACGGGCTGACCGATCCCATCGAACAAGACAATATGGGACATGAGACCGATCGGCTTTCAAAAGAGTACAAAGTTGTGCGCGAAGAGGTTGATGAAGTCGCCTATTACTCACACCAACGGGCGGCCGAAGCGACCGCCAACGGAATTCTTGGCTCTGAAATCACCCCGTTTGAAGTCAAAACACGCAAAGGGGCAAACGTCATCAGTGCAGATGAAGGGATTCGGGCAGACACGTCGGCCGAAGGGTTGGCCAAACTACGCCCAGCATTTACAGAAGATGGGATTTTAACGGCCGGTAACGCCAGCCAGTTAAGCGATGGGGCTGCAAGCATGTTGCTCGCGTCGCCCGAAGCGGTTGAAAAGCACGGGCTGACTCCGCTGGCAAAAGTGATTGGTAGCTCATGGGCGGCTGTTGAAAGCTGGCGCTTTGCTGAAGCCCCCGTTCCGGCCGTCAAAAAGCTGCTTGCCAAACACAACTTAAGCGTTGAAGATATCGATCTGTGGGAAAATAACGAAGCGTTTGCGACCAACAGCGTGTTGTTCAACAAAGTATTTGGCATCCCCTACGAAAAACTCAACATCTACGGCGGCGGCATCTCACTGGGGCACCCAATTGGTGCAACCGGAGCCCGCCTCATGATTACCCTCATCAATGGACTAACACGGACCGGTGGCAAATACGGCGTTGCATCGCTGTGCCACGGTGTAGGTGGCGGTACGGCCGTATTGATCGAGAAAGTTTAAGCAGGTTGCAAACGCCGTCGCGCCATAATCGCTGTAGGGGCGAAGGGAGCGGCGGCAACCTTAACTCTATAACCCAGCATTTCGCTTCCCGGTCCCTACGCCCCGGCATGGTAATAACTGACACATGACAAAAAAAGACGAGTGGACCAAAAACCAAGTAGAGCCAACGATCTCACGCTTCCCCGAGCGGAAAGATGAATTTACAACCAGCTCCGACATCCCGATGGAGCGGCTGTTTACCCCTAACGAAATCGATCCAGCCTACGAAGAAAATTTAGGCTTCCCGGGCGAATATCCGTTTACACGCGGCGTACAACCCACCATGTATCGCAGCCGTTTCTGGACGATGCGCCAATACGCTGGATTTAGCACCGCCAAAGAGTCGAACGAGCGATATAAATACCTGTTGGCGCAAGGACAGACCGGGCTGAGCGTGGCGTTCGATCTGCCGACCCAAATCGGCTACGACAGTGACGATCCGATGGCGCTGGGGGAAGTGGGCAAAGTTGGTGTCAGCATCCCGTCGCTGGCCGACATGCGTATTTTGTTAGATGGGATTCCACTCGACAAAGTCAGCATCAGCATGACGATTAACGCCCCGGCCGCCATTTTGTTGGCGATGGTGATCGCCGTAGGGAAAGAGCAGGGGGTTGATCCGAAACAACTGCGTGGCACGATCCAAAACGACATTTTAAAAGAATATATCGCCCGTGGCACCTACATTTATCCACCTAAACCATCGATGCGGTTGATCACCGATATTTTTGAATATTGCGGCCGGGAAGTCCCCCGCTGGAACACGATTTCGATCAGCGGATATCATATTCGCGAAGCGGGCAGCACGGCGGTGCAAGAAGTGGCCTTTACACTGGCAAACGGCATCGCCTATGTCGAAACGGCGCTAAAAGCGGGTCTAGATGTGGATGACTTTGCCAAACAACTTTCGTTCTTTTTCAACAGCCACAATAACTTTTTAGAAGAAATTGCAAAATTCAGGGCGGCGCGGCGGATGTGGGCCAAAATCATGAAAGATCGTTTTGGTGCCAAAAATCCCAAAAGCTGGAAGCTGCGTTTTCACACCCAAACGGGTGGCAGTACGCTAACGGCTCAACAGCCAGAAAACAACGTGGTGCGGGTGGCGATGCAGGCGTTGGCGGCCGTATTGGGCGGCACGCAAAGCTTACACACCAACGGCCGGGATGAGGCCCTTTCACTCCCCACAGAAGAGGCGGTGCAAATCGCTCTGCGTACCCAGCAAATCATCGCCCATGAAAGTGGTGTAGCCGACACGGTTGATCCGTTTGCTGGCTCGTATACGGTAGAAGCGCTCACCGACCAGATCGAAGAAAAAGCGTGGGCGTACATTCAAACGATCGATGAGATGGGTGGCGCAATTGCGGCCGTGGAAGATGGATATGTGAGCGAAGAAATCCATGAAGCGGCTTATCGATTCCAGCGTGAGCTGGAAGACGGGACCGAGACGGTTGTGGGTGTCAACAAATTCACGACTGATGAGCCGGTTAACATGCAGGTCTTGAAACTGGACCCCGCCATTGAGGAAGGGCAGCGGCAGCATTTAGCCAAGCTGCGCGCCAATCGTGATAATGCAAAAATCGCTGAGTTAAAAGATCAGTTGACCCGTGCGGCCGAATCTGATGAAAACTTAATGCCCTTGTTTGTGACCTGTGTGGAACATGACATGACTTTGGGTGAAATTTGCCACACGTTGCGAGACGTTTGGGGCGAGTACCGGCCGTCCATTTAACCCACAAGGAATGCCTCAACAAATAATTTTTCACACGCGTAGAGTCAAAATAATTGTAAATCCAGATTCGTTGACTCTTTTGTTGGCGAGAGCAACTCAAAAAGATTCCCCCCTTCTCAACCCAAGGATAACTCCATGAACCGTAAAACCACCTTTGCCTCATTCCTCATTTTATTACTAAGCTGTCTAATTTTTATTGGGCAACAAAATGCGTCTGCGGACGAAACTGAAGCAGTTTTTATCTATCAAAATGCAACGTTCACCGTTAAATTTCGCACGGCGGCCGATCCCGGTGACTGCCCTACCCCCGATGACACGGTGGGTGAACTGCAAGCTTGGCCCGCAGAGGCCCAAGGTGCGATGAATCACGTTGTCGATATTCTTGATAACTTGGTGAACTCGTCGGTTCCTATTGTGATTGATGCCTGTTATCAGCCTGATAGCTCACCCGGTTCACTGGCCTTTGCATCAGCGGTTGAAAGCTATGAAGGGGATGTTGACGGCCGAACAGTGACCTTTGCCGCAGCACTTGCCAACGCGATTGATGGCATTGACAACAACGGAGATCGTTCAGAAATTTTGACCTCGGTCAATACCAATATTAGTTGGGACTACTGCGCAACCGACTGCACCGTGGCTGAAGACAAGTTTGATTTTGTTAGCACGTTGGTTCATGAAATTTTGCACGGGATGGGGTTCGCCATGACGTTTGGAGTAGACGATGGAGACTCGCCCACGGTGGGCAATTACACCCCCGACATCACCGACACGTTTGTGTATACGTTTGATGGAACAGATGAGGTCACAAGATTAATCGATATCGACAATAATTCGGCCGCTCTTTTAGATGCATTTCTAGGCGGGTCAGGCACCGTTGTTTTTGCAGGACCAAACACAAAAGCGGCTAATGATGGGAATGCGGCCTTTGTTTACTCAACGACAACTTGGGAAAGTGGCTCCAGCATGTCCCATCTCGATGATAACCATCCCACCAATTTGGGCCGGATGATGAATGCGGCCACGGGGGAAGGGCCAAGCTCAAGAACGGTTGATGCGATTACGCTGGCTTTTATGCAAGATATCGGCTGGTCAGTTAACGATGCTCAGGATTTTTCAGACGGGGCTGGGTATCCGGCCGCGAGCCATGTGACAAGCACAGACATGGTGAATCACATCCGTATGGGTGCAACTGTCACAACCGAAGCGAATGCTGCAACAACTGATAGCAGTGATGATGGTATTAGCGCAAACGGCACATGGTCGGCCGGTGCAAATGGGGGTCAATTCGGAATTGATGTTCAAGGCAGTAGTGGTGCTTGGGGCTGCTTAAATGTCTGGGCGGATTGGAACAATGACAACGATTTTGCTGATGACGAAGAGCAAATTATCACGATGGAGCCGATAGAGGTTGGTGCGTTTGATGTTGATTTTGACATTCCAAACTCAGTTGATCCGACAGAACAACATACCTATCGTTTTAGACTGCATCAGGATTGGGACAATGATGGGGCTTGCGATGACCAAGTTAGCGTTTCATCAACCGTACGACTCATGAATGGTGAAGTTGAAGATTACGTATTTCCAGCGTCTACGTTGAACCCGGGTGACTTGGATCAATTTATTTATCTGCCGGTCGTAACTCGCTAATGAGCAAGTCAGCTAAAAACATGAAAATTAACCACATTGCACTTGTAGTAAACGACATGGCCGAAGGGCATACATTTTGGCACGAGATCATGGGTCTATCGGCCGGAAAAGCATACCGAGAAGAAGCTCAAGGAGTAGACGTCGCTTTTTATCCGGCCGGAGAAGAGAAGTCGCCGATCCCGGCCGTTGAGCTGATTAGCCCGTTAGATGGTGAATCTGGCGTCGCCAAGTACTTAGCCAAAAAGGGGCCGGGCATGCACCACCTCTGTTTTGAAGTGGACGACATTGTGGCGACACTGGCTGAACTCAAAGAAAAAGGGATTCAGCTGATTGATGAAGAGCCGAGACTGAACAAAAAAGGGGTCAAGGTAGCGTTTGTCCATCCCAAAAGCACGGGGGGCGTTCTGGTAGAATTCTACGAAATTCAAGCCAAAGACGAGTAGCCCATCTTGGACGGCGTATGACCCAAGTTTCTATTTCACATCTCAACAAAATTTATCCCGGTGCAACGGCCAAAGCGGTTGATGATCTGAATTTAGAAATTGAATCGGGTGAACTGTATGCCCTACTGGGGCCATCTGGCTGTGGCAAAACGACCACGATGAAGATGATCGCGGGCCTTTTAGAGCCAACAAGCGGCGATGTCTTATTCAATGGGGTGAGTCAGAATCCAATCCCGCCAGAAAAGCGCGGCGCGGTGATGGTGTTCCAAAACTATCTGCTTTTTCCGTACATGTCAGTGGGTGAGAACGTCGGCTTTGGCCTGAAAATGCGTGGTGTCGACAAAGAAACGATCCAGAAAAAAGTGGCCGAAATGTTGGAGCTGGTACAGTTGCCCGGTGTTGAAGATCGACGGCCGAAACAGCTGTCAGGCGGGCAGCAGCAGCGCATCGCATTAGCCCGGGCTTTGATCGTTCAGCCAAACGTGCTTTTGCTTGACGAACCGCTAAGCAACTTGGACGCTCATCTGCGCGATGAAATGCGGGAGCTGATCCGAAGCATCCAAAAAGATACACAGATCACAATGCTGTTTGTGACGCATGATCAAGAAGAGGCGGTGATTTTGGCGGATAAAATCGCCTTGATGTTCGATGGGGTTTTGCATCAAAACGATACACCAAACAAATTTTATGAACAGCCAGCAACGGAGCAAATAGCCCGCTTCTTTGGGGGATTAAATTTCTTGCCCGGCAAGCTCGACGGAGGACAGTTTGACTCTTCAATCGGCCGGTTTTCTGTGCCTCAGGGTGTGATCAATTCGGGCGAGGCGTTGATGAGTATCCGGCCGGAGTCGATTGAGATGGGGGCGGCCGATGGGGCGGCCAACATCGCCAAAGGGCGCATTATTTCACACGTGTACATGGGCACCCACTCCCGTTATAAAGTAATGGTCAAGGGTGAGCTGTTTCAGGTTGTAGCTGATCCGCAATCGATCCGTCATTTCAAAGAGGGGGACGAAGTTAATTTGCGTTTCGCTCCTGAAAAGGTTTGGGCGCTCCCCAAATAATTTTCTGAATCCGAGCCAGAAAAATCCCATTATCAAAACAAAAAAGGGGTCAAAGTGGCGTTTGTCCATCCTAAAAGCTCGGGGGGCTTGCTGGTAGAGTTTTACGAAAAGCAGGCAAAACAAAAAGTGGTGCGGCATATGAATACCGCCTCACTTTTAGAATAGCCATGCAATCAGGCGAATTAACGAGCAATAACCGGCAAATAAACCTTATTCAAGATCGCCGGGGGTACCAAGTTTTCAATAACAGTCCCTTCAAAATCATAGCCTGCACAGTTTCTTGCCGTGTCACAAACGGTGAACTCCCCTTCTGCTAACGGCTGCGCAACTGAACACACCGCTTTAATCGAAACTGCACGATCAGTTAAAGCGTCATTGGGTGCTTGTTGTGCCAGTCCCATAAACCATGCGGACCGATTATTCGTGACAGTTACCACTGTGTTGCTAGAACATGCGTCGGGCAACTGCAGTGTCGAACGGTCGAGGCTAAAGTCGGTCAGTTCGACGGTGTAAATGGTCGAACCACCGGCCGTCGATCTGTCGAAGCTACCGCGCGGGCTGAGCGTATCGACCAAGCCGGTAAAGATTGGGGCTGAACTCCCTTCGGCCACAAAATTGCCCACGGTGTCCACCGCCCGGACATTGACATCATAAAATCCTTCTAGCCCGGCCGGTGGAGCCGCTTGCCAATTGGCCGACTCAACAGAAGTGCCACTGCTACTTGTTACAGCCAACTGCCATCCCAACTGAACCTGTTCGTTGATTTCTAGGGTTGTTAAGGCTCGCTTGTACAGCTTAAAATCGTCTATTCCACCGGCAAAGTTCACAAAATCAACCAACGCCACTTGGCTTAAATCAACCACAGCCTCCGGAATGGCTGCTACCTGTTGCCCGTTGACAAACGCCGTCAGATCACCGGCTTGTTGCACCACGGTGAGCAAGTTCCAATAGCCTGAAGCAAACTCTCCGGTATTGGAGCCAGCAGCTGTTTCGAGCTTGATGCGTTCCCCACCCAGCACAATGTTTAGAGGGGTGTTTGTCCCGGCCGTAAAGCTGATCTGCGACCCATCGGCCTGAGACGTTGCAAAGCTATAGCCCCATGTTGACAGGGTGAAGTCGCCAGCGGCGGCCGGTAATGTGGCCGGTTCCGGCTCGATACGAAGCTGATCGCCTGACCCTGATAAGATTTGCAGCCCGTGCGACCCAACGACCCCGGAGATCGCCCCATTATGGTCGGCCGTGGTTGTGAACTGGCCGATGCTTCCCATCAAATTATGATCAGTAAACTGTTCTGAGCCTTGCGCTATTGGGGTATCAAATGTCAAGCGGATCGACGGCCGGTCGTTCATCAAGTTCAGAATCTCGGCCGAGCTGAGGCCAGATTGAACCACCACCAGCTCGTCGATGTCACCATCGTGGAAGCTCCACGAGTCAGACCCGATCCATGTGGGTGAACCGGATGATCCAACAAGCACCCCTTTCGTGGCAGGTGATCCGATCTGGCTACCGTTCACATAGAACGTTGGTTTACCCGCGCTATTAACAGATACAGCGACATGGGCCCATTGGCCGGAGGTAAACGCATACGGAATTTCGTATGACTCAACGTCATACGCAGTCAGGTTTAGGGATTGGTTGCTGGCGATCCCAACATCAAACCCTTTGCTACCATCGGTATGGGTCAGGATCGGTTTGTAGTCAGTTGATGGGCCGGGTCGAACCCAAGCTGCAACGGTTAGACCATTGCTCAGATTACTCAAGTCAGGTCCATTTTGAACTGTCAAAATGTCATCATTCCCATCAAACAATACAGCTTGCCCGGTGTGGCCCGCGCTGCCGCTGGCTGGGCAGGCTTGCCCGCTACAGGTGGCGGTTGCGCCGGTGAGTGGGTCTGTATAGGTGCGACCCGCCCCGTTTTCGGTCAACTCGCTTTCGTCGAATGGTAGGTAAAGGGCGGTCTTGGCTGGTAAAGCATTGTGCCGCAGGGCGGGTCCACCGTTCTGAATTTGAGCAAATTCAATCTCAACGGTGTTGATACCGGCCGACACTCCGTTGGTTACAAAGTTGACAGGGGTATCATCGACTTGCCCTTTAAGGACTGAGTCTAAGCCCAACCAGCCTGGCAGCTCGCTGTGAACCGCACGCAGGCGGTTAGCAGATTCTGTCGTAATGCTTTCTACAGTAAGCACCGGAGACGTTGTGTCGATCAAAACCGATTGGCTTTCATCTACCCCACGCTGTTGCCGCACAACGGCCGATGGGGTTCGATTACCCACTGCATCTTGTGCCAATACATCAATTAAAAATTCGCCGGTCAGGTTATCCGCTTTCACCAGATAGTCGATTGACCATGTGCTTCCGCTAATTGTCGCCGATTGGATCGACGCGATTGGCTGCAGACTAAGCGAGTCGTACACGATCACTTCAACCGTTGCCACGCCGCTGCCGGGCAAGGCGGTGCTGCCCAAATTGGGGTCAGACACGGTACCGCTCAGGTTGAGCACAAAGCTGTTTTGATCTTCGGCCGCACGATCTAGCTTGATCGGCCGTTGACCCAGCGGATCGATCGTCACAACCGGCGGCCGTCCGTCAATACGGATGGTGCGTGCCGGTTCAGAAAATTCGCTCCGAAGCCCCACGATGTTGGTGGCCCGTGTCCGCAAAGCGTATTCACCCTCACCACCGCTAGACGCATCAAACATCGCCAGATAAGCGCTACCGGGCACCGCGTCGATCACCGGTTGCCCGGAGACGATCACAGTTTGCCCATTCCCAACAACTTCAAGTTCCGCATTGATTGTTCCGGTGCGATCACCCGATGTTTCGAGCAAAATGCCGACGGCCGAGTTGCTGAAATAAGATTGGTCTTCAACCGCGACTCGTGCTTCCGGCGATTGCGTCGCAACCCAGAAATCAATCGACTCTTCATCTTCTGTCCAGGCCCGCTGTTGGTTGTACAGGTCACGGACATCTTTATCTTCCATCCCTGTTAGATAGATTTTGATTTCGTCAAGAGACCCTGAAAACGGTGTGTTTAGCCCAGGAGCGCCAATCTCAATCGTCCGGCCGAGCTGCAGTTGTGCCGCCTCGCTTTCTGACAACGACCCGCCAAAATTCACCCCTGTTTCTGAAGCGACGGCTGAGCCATTTAGGAAAATGGTGACGGTGTTACCCACTTGGCGTACAACCAGATGCTGCCACACATTCGGCACGATCTTTTCAGTCGCTTCAACCTGCCCGCCACCGCTCGATGTTGCCATTTCAAAACGTGGCTTCCCATCAACCAGCTTCAAACGCAGGTATCGGCTACCAACTTGATCCCCCTTTGCGATTAACCAAACCCCTTGTTCTCGGTTGGTCGTTGTCCCTTCTGGATCATCTAATTTAACCCACGTTGAAATTGTCCATCCGCCAGAAAAACTATCTGGAAAGTCATTTTCGTTTGGTTCAGGGATAAAGGTCGATATTCCGTTCCCATTGAAGTGGAGCGCATCACCACGCACACCTGCGTCACGCAAATGTGATAACCCGTCTGGCAATGAATTATTATTGGTGCCGATATCGAGCGTGTTTTGATAAGATGGCGCTTTTGCCATTTCGAGCCTTAACTGGCCGTCATTAGCCCCCCCCCAATCATCTTTCACCACAAATACCCGATCAATGACCCCATCAAATACGGATTCCGCAAAACCAAAACTGCCTGCACTATGACCGATTGCGAAATTGGTAGAAATGCCAGCGTTATTTGCTGCATCAAAAACGTCAATGGTCGTGTCGTTGACCAGCATTCGCTGCCCATTTACATAGATACGGCCTTGATTTGACCCACCGGCCGTGATGGCAACGGCGACATGGGTCCATTCATTTAGTTCGAACGAACTGTTGGTCGTATTGGTTTCAAACGTGCTCCGGTCGAAATACTTAACTTTAAATCTTCCATTTCCAGCGTCAAAAATACTTAGTCGATTGCCGCTTGTCTCATTAAACTCGAAGGCGAGCACAGTATTGCCAGCCCCGTTGCTGGCCGATTCAGGTTTAATCCATGCCCCAAACGCAAGCGTATCAGAGTCTGCAACAGAACGAGCTAGGCTGTCTACGTTCAACGCATCTTTATCCCCATCAAATTCGACACCCAGCTGATCTTTGGCTGCAACACCGGCCGTCGGGCAAGAGCGCCCGGCCGTCTCTTCGCACGTTGCCTCATGGAATGAATTGGCATCGCTAAAGACCACGCTGCCGGGCAGTTCATCAAAGCGGAAATCGGCCGCAAATGTCTCCCCTTCGCGCAGCGCCTCCACATCGTCAGAGTCCTTGGCACTGTCATAAAGGGCCACATTCTGAACCCCACCCACAAATGGAACAGATGGGTTGTTTACTTGATACGATACCAACGCCGTATCAGGCCAGCCGACAAACGGCCGCCATGTGCAAGCGGAATCGGTTTCGGACGAAAAGACTTGGTTAGCCGTTGATGTGCCGATTTTATTTGTACTCACTGTGAAAGACCCCATCACCCGGTCACTGCTGCTACAGCTGCTGCGGATATTGTCATCGTCTTCGCACATCGTGACAGTTAAATCGCCACTAAACACCTTCTGCTCATTGGGTGTTTCTATATCGTTATCAGTCCCTTCAAAGGAATAGAAATTTTCAGAACCGATCACAAAGTCATATTCCCCGGCCCCGCCAAAATCATACTCGCAGGTCAGATGAACTGTTTCAAGTGTCAAGAGAGCGGTATCCCGACTCCGGCCGATGAAGAAGTCCTCACCGCTCCAAAATGGTGTTCCTGCAATCGGCCGATTGATCGCCGCCCCATCATTGATATAAAAAGTTGCGGAGCCGGATTGATACGAAACAGCCACAAAGTTCCACGCATTTGCGTTTAGCGTCGTCCCAGACCGCACCTCTTGCCAAACACCCCCAGAGCCAAAGCCGAAAATCAGCTCGTTATTCTGAATATCCAATGATGGAGAACCGCCTGCCGTCTGACTCGCTTTCCCCCAAATTCCTCGCCTTTCGCTTGTTGCGGCTGGCGGTTTGATCCAACCAGCAAAGGTGAAATCACCTGAAGGCTGATTGACCACTTGTGGGGCAAAATCAACGGCCGACGTGCCATCAAAATTAACGTTGTCCTTCCACTCAAACACTTTGTCAGCATCGGTGGCTGTAAACAGGTTATATACAGGGATGGCAACCGCCGCTTCAACCGTTTGGGTTACGGTGTGTCGCCCGGCCGGAGCCCCAGATTTAATCTCCACCTCTTGACTGCGCAGTAGCGATTGATTAGCCCTCAAGAACAGGTCAGACGCTTCACCGGCCGTTGATCCAGAAAGGTCAAACACATCGACCGGATACTCAACCGTATGGAAGCCTCGAATCTCACGGGCTAGCAGCTTATTGTCAGTTTCAATGTCGATCTGAACCTGCTGACCCGGCGTCACAATGCCGTCATTTCGGTTGTAAATCCCATAGGGATACTGATTCAGGGCGACTTTATTCATGTCCCCGCCTGCGGGTAACGATGTCACGACCAGCTCATCAATAAGCCCACTAAACGGACGGGTCATTCCAAGCAGATGATTAGGGGCCGCACCAATGGTTAAAACCGCTGGCACACCACCAGAATCTAGAGAAGTGACGGCCGCTTGCGTACCGTCAGCAAAGTAGTCGGCTGTTGAGGCAGGAATTTGACCCAGTTCAACAATATCATCTGAGACAATGGCTATCACATAAACCCACTCATCTGGCTTAATATGACCCGGGAACTCGTCTGTCATGGTGAACGTATCACCGATCCGGGTGCCACCGGCGTAAAGCCGATCTCCATCTAACCCGAATTCAAAAGCGGCCGTGAGTTCGCTTTTATCGCTGGTGTCACGTGATGTCAGGATGACCTGCCTCTTGAACGGATCAACCACAGATGGCTTGATCCACGCCCCCACAACGAAGTTGCCGCTAAAATCAACGGTATCTGCGTCATTGATGACCGTCATTGCATCACCACCAGCGTCAGTCTCTTGATAATGCGCCGCGTTCCCAAACCGGCCGACATGACCACTGGCCGGACATTGATCCTCAACCAAAATCAGCCTATAAACAATCGAGAAATCTACCTCTGCTTCTTGACCAGTGGTTGTGAAATACGGATAGACAAAGTCGATAAAGCTCAACGAATTCGCGCTACCAACGGTTGAAAAGTCCTCGTGCCTAAAGTTTCGATCAGAATTTGAAGAGTCGTGGGTAACAACAAATTCTAATGGGGATTCATCGGTCACTGTTTCAGAGTCAAATGGGACCGGTATAGAGATGGGTGAATCTAACACGACCTCTCCATTTGAACTGACTAGGTTGATCGGGGTTTCGTTTGAATTTCCGTTAACCGATATGTTCATGTTCCCAAATTCAAACGTCCCGGGTTGGGTGAAATTAAATTGAAGCCTGTCGGATGCGGATATGCTAAAAATCTGTAGATTGTAGCCCAGTGGCAGGTCGTTTTTACAGACGATGGTTGTCTCACCGGCCGGGTCTGCCTGGTTCACAAAACTGGCAGCACCACTCGGCTCATCCATCGTTAGCAGCAAATCTGGCGCATACGGTTCCGTTAATGCGGTCTCTAGCGCCAATCGGTTCCGGTCGCTGACCACATACGGGCTTGTGCCTAACAGCTTCTCTTCAGAGTCAACGACCAAATCCCCGTCACTATCGGCCGCAAGCGGGTCCGATGCAACGCGGGTAAACAGCAGCCCCGGCGTAATCTGGTAGGGAATATCCCACCCAGCAACTTCTTCACCGTCTTGTAATCCATCCCCATCTGTGTCTGGCAAAAGTGGCTCTGTACCGCGCAACAGCTCTTCCCAATCAGCAAGGTTATCAGAATCGCTATCAGATTGGTTTGGATTTAGACCCCGATCAAGCTCGATTTTGTCGGAGATCAAATCCCCGTCGCTGTCCCACAAGCTATCTTCACCGTCTACGGTGTAATTTAACCCATCTCCATCTGCATCCAGCAGCGGCGGCAGGGTTAACGCACCGTCTTGTCCCCACTGCTGAACATATTGTCCATCCCCATCGGGATCTTCAAGCGCCATAAATGCGGTGATGGTATTTGGGAAAACATCATATTTAATCGACAGATTGGTGTAATTGGTATCTTGGCGCGTCCGCACCCAGCAGGCGGGGACCGGAGTCGGCATCGGGACGAAATAGATCAAAATACACTCTTGGGTCGGAATCGCAAATCCTTCAGCCAAAACAGCGTCAACCGGCCGGTTTAGACCGTGCTCAAAGCCCAGCTTAATATCGCCGTTGTCGGTCACATCTTTTGTAATCGCAAATCGATCTTTGTCAGATGTCCCATCAACTTCTACCCAATTGTCACCGCTTCGCTCAATTTCACGATGCAGTTCCTTTTCTTCATCTTCTATTTCTTCAGGAATAATTTCATATTTAAACGTTGAGGTTTTTAGGCTGTCATTGCTATATTGCCACGGATAAGTCGCCCCGATAGAGATCGGCAAATTGCTGACTTGCAGTGTGTTTTGCACCGTCAAATCAACATCTAGCTGTGAGCCGATCAAGAAGCCGGTTTCGGGGTTTTTAAGCATTGGTGAAAAGGAGAGAATCTGCATACGATGCGGATCATCTATGGTGACAATATCCTGAGTCGCATAAATCACCAGCGAAATCGCATAGGTCGCCAGCCCCGTGATCCCTTTACAAATATAAAATTCAGCCCGATCTTTGTCTTGGCGAACCTCATCGTCAACGGCCAGCCCGCACACAAGCGCAATCAATCCGTCGATGGCTGCGATCACGGCCGCAATGGCAACCCCAATCGGGCCAGTTAAGGCCAAGGCAAGCAGGGCTACTGCGGTGATGGTCCCCGCAACCCCGCTGGCGGCTAAGCGGTTGGCGGCAAGGCCACCGACCTCAAGTTTGGCCGCCACAATCGTATAAATTAATGCCCCCCACGCAATTATTTCTGAAATGAGCAGCCCAATCGCCCCGGCCGTTGCGCTTGCCCTGGCACTGAGGCGGCCCGCTTGGGTCAGCGAGTTAGCCGCAGCAGAGGCCGCATTATCAACCGCTTCACCCGCATCTAACACAGCATTGACGGCCGAATGAATCGCCGCAATCGCCGCAATCGCTTTGAGCGTGGTATCGACCGGTGCTTGCGCTTTCGAGCCGGTTAACGCCAGGCTAGCCACAGTCAGCCCCGCCAAAACAACCCCATACCGAACACCGCTTTTGCCGTTTCGGGTATTTTTGGTGCGGATCGAGTCCCCAAGAAAATCGTTCCAATTGCTCTTAAGCTTACTTTTCATCGTTTTGCCGATATGCTCCAGCACCTTTGTCGGTGTGTCGATCAACGGCAAGTTGTCTTGTTTTAACAGCGGTTTAAGCACATTGGTGTACACGATGTAGTCGCTCGTTAGGGCTGCGATCACCGGTTGGATGACCGATTTAACCATCCCACCCTTTTTTATATCAAGGGCACCAGCCTTTGCATCTGCCATCCGTTGCGCGATAGCGGCGTCACTGGCTGACCCCTCGATGCTCCCTTGTATTACCGTATCCCCAACTTGAACGGTGCGATTCTCACCCATGTACAAACTTGTGAAATAGATTTGTGCAATCCGTGTCTCGGCCGCCAAAACATACTCACCCGATAAATCACCGGCCGAAAATCCCTCTGACTCAAACATACGGCTCTCTATTTCGGTCCAGTATTGTTCAAGCGGCACCGCTTCCCACTTATTTTCTGCATAGGTATATGGTTTCCAATGGAGCGTACTCACAACGACCGGCTCTAGACCTGGCCCGCCGTTCAAATTAACCACTAGCTGCGTCCCGTTCTCCGTATTGTAAGCATCCCCATCCAGCTCAACCGCCCTAAATGTTTCTTCACCGGCAAACAAAACAAGCGGCATTTTGGCTATCGGGCTGCCACTCATGTCTAAAAAGCTTTCGTCTAACAGCTCGGGTAAATCGGTCTGAACAATGTCTCCAAATCCATTGTGAGACGATTTTTCCTCAAATGTTTCGACCGCTACTTCACTAGAAAGTCCCCAACTGCTTAGATGGGTTTCTAAATCGGCAATCGTAACATCACGCTGTCCCCCATCTTTACGGCCGGTAATAAACGTGCTTGAAAGCGCCTCGGCCGCATGCCACAAATAGTCATCAGCTTCTAAATTGTTATCCTCTTCAGGGTTTTCATACAGGGCGGCAACCTGTTGACTGTGGTCTTCGCGCACCGTTAGCCCAGCTAAAATCCAAGCGGGATCATCATATTGGTGAACCACCTGCAGCTGGTTTCCGCTGGTTCCGCACCAGTTGGCCATACGGGTTTGTTCGTCGGCCGTTGTCATGTAGTCGGCCGGTGGATCAGAACAAAAATCGGTTAACACCTGCACGTGCCACACCAGTTTCGTATCGGCCCGGATCGCTTGGTTCCCGCTATCTGTAACAAACGGCATCCGGCCGCCAAATCCGGCCGTCCGGCCGCTTTGTGTATCCACAATCGTTGTGGCCGGAACATAAGCAACCAGCCTGCCCGACTCATCTTTTTCATGTACCGAAACATTAAATTGCTGGGTCAGCCGCTCCACATCAATCATGTTGGTATATGCATCCCCCCCATTGACCAAGTTTGGCATCGTGCGACAGAATTGCTCAACGCCACCGCTACCGGCCGTACTCACAATCAGCGCATGGTTCGCATTAGCTATATCAGTTAAATTTCGATTTGACACCGTTGCTTTAGGTGAACCTTGAGTCAAAGATAATAAGTTGAACTGCTCTGCTCCCCGTGCATCACAGCTACCGGCAACCACCTGTACATTGTAGCCGTCATTAGCTGCCTCATTTGTCACATCAAAGATAACCTCAATGTCGGCCCCAACCTGATTAAAGCGCATATCGCCAAAGTTCATCGGATCACGCCGAAGCGCATAACTTAAAACGGAACTTCCGGCCACCGCTTTTTCAATCGGCTGGCAAACATTCTCGGCCGAGTTGCCAAGCACAATCACATATTCCCCATTCGCCACATCGGTTAACCGAGTGTCGTTCAAAGAGTACGTCTGTTGTTCATCAACGTCTGAATAGGTCCACTCTACCAAGGCGGCCTCACAGCTCCCTTTTGAAATTAGCAGATCAAGTTGCTCTCCCTGACGCTTATCAATGGACGACAAACGGACATCCACTCGATTCTGGTCTTCATTGTCAAACAGCTTAACCACGCCCAGAGGCACACTGGCGATGACCGGGGTTGAAAAACGGGCCGCTGTGCGCGGAAGAGGGGCGTTTGCCGGGTCCATCTCCAGCTCCAACATCGGCACAACGCGCATATCCCCATTCGCCAATGCCGGGTCAGAGCTGTTCCAAACTTCTGCAAATGTCGTGTCTAAGCGACGCTGAACCTGCCCTTCTGTGTCTCCACTAGGCCAATCCAACACGCTTGTCGGGTAGGACAAACGGGCGTTCCCATCATCACCGGCCGTGCGAATTTGGAAATCAACAAAGACTTCTCGATCCGCTTCAAGCCCATCGACAATCAGATTAAAGTGATTGGTTCCAAAGAGAGGGTCACTTAAGGTTCCCATACTCCCGGTTGGCGCACTGTCTACCGTGTCAAAAAAACCATCGTTGTCGCTATCATCGTCCAGAACATCGGGCAAGCCATCCCCATCTGTGTTGGCACAGTTACCCGCATTACCATCTAGCCGTTCGGGACACTCTTGTCCATCTAAAATTCCATCGAAATCGCTGTCTGGGTTGATAGCGTCTGTATACAATCCATCACCAAACGCTAAAACCTCGATATTGTCATGAATTCCGTCAAGGTCACTATCTTTGTTGTTCGGCTGAGTGGCTAAAAAGAGTATTTCTTGTCCATCTGTCAGCCCATCGAAGTCGGTGTCTGATCGGGTTGGGAGCGCACAATTTGAGCTGTTTGGGTCCTGACAAAGGGCCGCCTCTTGTCCATCTGAAAGTCCGTCTCCATCGGTGTCTGGAAAAACGGGTGAAGTCCCCCAAGTCGATTCTTCTGCATCACTCAACCCGTCGCCGTCGCTGTCATTGGGGTCAAGACCCTGCTGGGCCACTGCGGCCGGTGACAAAACTGTCTGACGAGCCACCCACTCAGCTTCACCGCTGGCGAGCGGATCTGTGGTCATGTCAAACGATGGTAGTTGCCCGAATACCGTCTGCTCCTCATTCAAAAATTCAGCTGTGTCTGATTCAGGCGCATGCAACGTCGGCCGTTCGATCCCGCGCGAGTTTACAAAATAGTCCAACTGTTCTTCGTAGTGATAGGCTTGAGCCATTGAAGCAAACGGAGAAACAAACATCCCCAGGGCAAGGGTGCCAGACACAATGCGATAAATGAACATTTTCTTCCGGCTGCGCATCACAAAAACACACAGGCCGACAAAAGCCAAAACGGTCCCCAGCGCCAATCCAACCAGCTCCCATTCAACAGCCAGCAGAGCGGCCGCCACGTTTTGGGGCATCTGCTGTATCCGTGCCATTGCACTCACTTGGGGTGGGATGGCTAGTTCAAATATGTCGGTTTGAATCGTTGCAGATACACGCTCCCCATTCGCCTCTTGCGGAAATTCGAGGTCAATCGTCATTCGTGCCGGAACAAGGTTCTCATCAACCCAAACGGTCCCCCGGCCGATAGCATCCTCAAATACAGATCCAGCCTCAATTGTCAGCCCCTGTGGCAACTCCCCTCTCCGCCGTAAGCTGCGATTGATCGATTCGTTGGCATAATCGGCGACCTTTTCCCCATCCAGCACAAAGCTATAAACGGCAAATGACACTGCGCCAGAACCGGCCGCGCTGTTTGGGATCTCACGCACCTCGTCTTCAAGCCGGGTCACATGCTGTGCGCCGACTAAAAAGGCACCAACGTCCATACCTGGGGCGATGAGCGAGCCGATATTGTCGATCTCTTCCCAATTTCCAGCTCCGTACCGGCCATAAGCCCGATCCCCTTCAATCTTGATCTCAAGCGCTTCTTCCCGTTCATAACGCTCGTAAAAACCTTCCCAAAGCCAGACATTCAACCCCTCGTTGGCCCGGTTTAACGCCCCTTCTAGCATAAGCTGATCAATGCGGGCCGCCCGGCCGGCGTTGCTGCGCACCGGCGCAGGTGCAGTTTGCTGCTTTACCTGAGTCCGAAACTCGTACCCGTCAAGTTTATTCAACATCGCCCAAGCAGACTCTAAATCCTGCTCGGCCGTCTGATTCATCCCCAAATAGTCTGTAAATGACTGTACGGCCGACACTTGGGTTACAAGCAACATGGCCAAGGCGATAATCCCTACAATTGAAACATAGATACGGCTAAAACGATTTTTCTTTATGATCATATTTCCCCATTCCCAAATTAATCCCTAGTAAATGACGCTGGCCGAAGGTCCAGCTTCTGCAAGAATAACAGTCACCATTGACAGGATAAATAGGATTTTTAGGACGAAGCGGCCCCGTCTAGCTATCCTATTTATTTTGCAGATCCCACCTAAAAACAATTTTTAAACAGTCTTCTAGGATAATTGTCAAACGTAGCGAAAACGTAGCGAGCGTTACTTGGCTCACATTTGTAATTATTCAGCAGGTCGTGAGCTGTAGGGGTCAAAAACCTACCTAATCTCGCAGGATCAATCCTGCGGTTAAAATAGGAAGCCCGTTAAATCGGGCTCTGACGGACATTTTAACCTGATTGATCAGGTTTCTTGTCTTAAACGAGCCATAATAGCTCCAGAAATCTTCATTTCCATAACTTAAAACTTACTGTATGGGCATCCCTTGTGGGTGCCCAGGTACAGCATGGCGTCAAGTTGGGTGCCCACGAGGGACACCCCTACATCAACTTGATCAAATTTGGCATAGATGATTTTTCTCTGAATTTGCTTAAATTGATACCAATGGTGTTCCGACGGCGTCGCCCCCTACACAAGGTGCTGAATAATTACTCACATTTTAGCTAGCAAAGCTTGCCTTACATCTAAATTGTCCGGCCGATTGTTTAAAAACGCCTCCCTCAACCTTTCATCATCCATTCTGGAGGCGACCCACTCAATCCAATCATTCGCCTGCTCCCAAACGGCATAGGCCTCATCTGGTCTGTCACACAGTTCAAAGACCTTGGCACAACATTTCAACAAAAATGCGGGCTCTACAAACCCTCGTAACCCATCTTCTTTGATGTATGCTAGCGTTTCCTCAACAATTTTAATCGCGTCAGCCTTTTGCCCTTTATGACAAAAGGCCAAAGCCAATCCGGCCAACGCCTCATATCGGTTGGGATGAGGCATCGTATTCCAAATTTCGATCGCTTGACGATAAGCGCCTATCGCATCAGGCCAACGCTCCATTTCAACGCAGACATGCCCTATCCGATTCCAAGTCATCCCCTCGATGCGCCCTTTATCTGCACTATGCAAATGATTAATCATCTCATGCCCATACGCTAACGCCTCTTCATACTCTCCAAGTTGTCTCAGAATTAAGCATAAGTTTGATCTCAATAGCCCGGTATAGAGTTCGACATCTTCTTCCCTTTCCGCTTCCAGCGCAAGCTTGGCATTCTCGGCCGACTCCTGCAGCAAGCCGATAAATTGCTCAATCAAACTCATTTGCCCTTGAGCATGGATTAGTTTTTCTTTACGGCCGTCAGCTTTCCAATACGCCAGTGCCTCCTTTGCATCGTCATAGGCAGACTCATAAAGGCGATAGCGTACCGCGACCATGTATCTAGATTCCTTGACCATACGTCTCTCAAAACTAGCGTCCTCCACCGGCTCCAGCATCACCAAAAGCTGATCAAGATCGTTCAAATACGCATCAAAGTCCCCACGAAAATGGAGCATATTATAAAAAATGCGGGACTCTACAGCGGTTGCAATTTGTTTTGGCTCTTCAAGCTGATAGGCGATTCGCTCGGCCGAAAAGAGATGAAAATCTGTCTCCTTCCAGTTCCCCTCCTCCGCATACCCATTCCCCAACCAAATATGGGCATCTATAGCGATGGAGTCCTCTAACCCAAACACCACAACCCGTTTATAGATCGGCCGGGCCGCAATATGCCCGTCTAAAAACCGGACACATTTCGCCAAAAACGAAAGCAGATTAGACCGCAACTCGGGTGATCCCGCCTGCTCAGAAATTTGCTCCTCCATCAATCGGTACAGCTCTGCCCCATCTCGGTAAACGCCCAACTGATCAATTAGCTGACCAAATTTCGGGGCGATCTTTTCGATCTGAGAGAGAGCATTTTGCTCAATGGCGCTTAGCCAAGCTCTACGTAGGTTCGCAAATTCTGGAGACAGATTCTTCTCAAACTCGGCCGATTCTGACACCAACAATCTCTCGAAATAATGAACCCGATGAACATCTCTTGTCGTTGCTTGCTCACTCCCAAACTCCGCCAATTTTGTTGATAGATACTCCTGTAAAAGAGGGTGTAGGTCGTACCGGCCGCTTTTGACACGGCCCACAAGCGACTGATTCATCAACATCGTTAAGTCTCCCAAACTGGCACCCAACACAGCATCGGCCGCAGCCCGATCAAAGCCCCCTTTAAAAACAGAGGCTTTAGCCAAAATTAACCGCTCTCGCTCGTTTAGCAAGCGCCAAGAAAATTCAAACACCAGTCCAATTTTATGATGCCGTTCTACCATGCGTTCAGCGTGTCGCGGCTCCGCTTCGATCTCGAGAATCGAGCGCATGATTTCACTAATCTCAAAATGCCCTACCCAACCGGCCGCGATTTTGATCCCCAGAGGCAACCCATCGACCAAATGACATAAGTCTAAAATCTTCGCCTGTTCCCCAATAGCAGAAAATGATGGCACCAATAGTTCAGCTTGCTCCATAAAAAGAGACAGCGCATCATCATCCGGCAGGCCAGAAAGCTGAACCACCCGCTCGCCGCCGCTGTTTAGTTTGGCGCGTGAGGTGGCTAAAATGTGTACCTCAGCAGGCTGTAGGAGCGTTTCGATCACGCTGTCGGCCGATTCAAGCAAGTGTTCCCAATTGTCCAAAATTAACAAGATCTGCTTACTCGCTAAGTAGCTGGCTAACTCTTGCAGTAAATTGTCTTTATCTGTTAATTGGTGGCCAAGCGCACCACCAATCGCCAGTGCAATTAAATCCCCGGCCGCGGCTGTGGGATCGATGTTGGCCAACGGAACAAACCAAACCCCATCCTTAAATCGGTCTCGCAAAGCCAGCCCCACCGTTTGGGCAAGATGGGATTTGCCTACACCACCAAGTCCCAAGAGCGTTACCATGCGGTATTTCGGCACAAACTCAGCGAGCGTTTCCAGCTCCTTTTTCCGGCCGACAAACAGATCATTGGTGAGCGTTAAATTGTCTTTTTTTGCAAGCGATTTTGGTGGCTCCTTCAGTTGGCCCAGCAACGCCTGAGTTTCGGCCGAAGGCTCTTTTCCTAGCTCTTCTAATAAAATCGTACAGCAACTTTCGTACTGCTTGGTCGCCCCTTTCAAGTCCCCTTGGGCGATCATCGCCTGAATCAAACAGCGGTGGGCCGATTCTACCCAGTTCACCAAACTGAGCTGTTTACGCGCTACACGGGCGACATCGGACCACCGACTGGTTTGCACATACAGCATCTGCAAAAGGCTCAATGCTTCCATCGCTCTTTGATGAATTTTCTCTTGATGTGCCACTCGCCACTGCTCAAACTCATGCGATTCTACAGAATCAAAGCCATGCAGAAAATCCCCTTGGTAAAGCTCTGTCAGCTGATTCAATTGTGAAACACGTTCTAGCTGTAATTCGGCCGGCAGTGCCCAAAATGCATCAATCCCCTCTAAAAAGATTCCCGTATCAACCTCAATCGATCCTTTGTCTAATCGAACCGCTTGGCGTGAAACCTCCAGCGCAGGATGATTGCCAAGGAGTTTTTTCAAATTTGACAGCTCGATGCGTAAATTAGTTTTAGCTGATTTTTCCGGGTAGTCTCCCCAAAACAAGGTAGCAAGCGTGCTCCTTAAATGATCACGTTCAGGTGATGAGGCTAAATACACGAGCAATGCGCGTGACTTTGTCGACCTAAATTTTGTTACGGGCTGATTGTCTATTTCAACTGAAAAGCCGCCTAATAGCCTGATTTTTAGTGGGAACATAGGGTCGGTGCCGATTACTCTGGCGAATGCAACCGGTGTATCGATATTGGATGTTAGTCTAACCTTTTATTTTTGAATTACCCTATTTTACAGGAAATCAAAGCTCATGAGAGTTTACAGATAGATACGAAGGCTCAAAGACGATGTTTAAATTTCCTTATTTAGAATTTTAACCAGCTTACTTTCATCTAAGTTCCCCCCAGAAATGACACAGACAATCTTACCCGTCCCCGCCTTGCCCGCCATGGCGGCCGCAACCGCCGCCGCCCCAGCACCTT
>JAHDEN010000184.1 GCA_020628815.1 Chloroflexota bacterium
CCCTCAAGCCCCCCAAGATGCACCTTGGTGGGAAGGGGGACGGCAAGTTGAGAGCCAAGAAGAATTCCAAGCTCGTAAACTTGATACACAGCTAGACAAATTATCCCGAGATCGCGCCGGTCGCCGGAGCTACACAAAAACTGACCGGAAACGGGGCCGCTACATACAGTCAAGACTCCCGAAAAAAGACAAAGTAACCGACTTAGCCTTTGACGCGACCCTGCGCGCAGCCGCTGCCTACCAAAAAGGGCGCGAGGGTGAGTCTGATTTAGCCTTAAAGCTGAAAAAATCAGACTTACGCGAAAAAGTACGGGTAAAAAGAACGGCTAATTTGGTCCTGTTTGTGGTTGATGCAAGCTGGTCTATGGCTGTTTCAGAGCGTATGGAAGCGACAAAAGGGGCGATCATGTCTCTTTTGACCGATGCATATCAACGTCGTGACCGGGTCGGTTTGATTGTGTTTAACAAGAACAAATCGAACCTTGTGTTACCCCCAACCAACTCTGTAGAGCTGGCACGTAAAGCGCTAGAAAATGTGGCAGTTGGTGGGAAAACCCCGCTTTCGGCCGGATTGTTGATGGCGTTTGAAGTGTTCCAAAAAGAAAAATACACCCATCCTGACGTGCAACCGCTTATGATTCTGCTAACGGACGGGGCCGGGAACGTTAGTTTAGGCAACCGGCCGCCACAAGAAGAAGCCCATAATTTGGCAAACGCCATCAAAGAAGGCAATATCCGATCTGTGGTGATCAACATGGAGCATGCTGCATTTGATCAAGGCCTTGCATCCGCACTGGCAGAAAAGCTGGACGCACCTTGTCACTCTATGGCGGATATTAAGGCTGACAAATTGTACCGAGCAGTTGTACAGTCTCTCGATTAAAGCGGTATTCTGATTGGTGTGGTAAGCACCATTGGATATTTTAGCCATTGCTTGGAAATCAAAACTTGAGAAACCAGCGTAGCGATCATCATCCGGTAAACCGTCTGCATATGATTGTAACCACGCTGGTTTTTCTGTCTTCATTCGCCCTGATTTTTTATATAACCGGGGTAAAAGTAAATCAATATGGTCAGAGCGACCCGCTTTTAACTTTGCCTACGGCTCAGGCTCTGGTCCAAAATGGTTCCCCATACTTAACCCATCTCGAAGCAGAGCCGATCGCTCCATCCGGCCGTATATTGGGAGAGGTTGTCAATAATTATCAAGCCACAGTTTTACCTAACAATGAAATTGTAGACGTTTACTCGCCCGGCCCAGCCCTGCTGGTAACCCCGCTTGTTTTTGTGTTGGATCGAGTTGGTTTCAACTTTACCGATATCAACACCAATCTTGCTGTTCAAAATCGCTTGGCGTTTCTTACCTCTTCGATTGCACTTTTTTCGCTCTTTCTGCTCTGTTTAATGAAGCTTGATCTTCTGTCATCGCTGGTTATTTCCCACATAACCTATTTTGGTAGCGCCATGTTTGCCAATATGGGATTGGCCTATTTCAATATCAATTTCACAATTGTATTTATTATTTGGGCCCTTATCGGCCTCTCAAGGTTGGAAAGTGGGGATGTAGCGGCCGGTGCGCGAAAATGGTTTGGGATGCTGATAGGGTTTAGTCTGTTTTTAGCATTTATACAGCGGCCTTCTTCAGCAATTTTAATCGTCATATCGTTTGGATTTTTGTGGCTCTATCATTGGTGGGCAGGAGTATGGGCGATGGCCGTAGCGGCCATTTGCCTCGCCTGTTTTGTCGTTTGGTCTTGGATAAGTTACGGGAGCTTTTTGCCCATCTATTACGATACCGGCAGAACACCAGCCCTGCTGCCGGTTTGGGTTGGTATTTTGGGCAACCTGTTCAGCCCTTCACGTGGATTGTTTTTTACTATGCCGTGGCTGGTTTTGGTTCCAATCCTGCTGACCAAAGCCAAAAAGTGGTACAGATTAGATAGCCTAACTCCGTGGATTTTGGTTTGGGGCGTTTTGCTTCTGTATACTATTTCGACCTCAGTTATCTGGTGGGGTGGCGCCTCCTTCGGGGCCCGCTTGCTATCAGAATTTTTACCCGGCCTGATCTTGATTGGCGTATCAGTTTGGAGCGAAGTTAAAGATCAATTACCCAACCCATTTAAGGTCGTAGCACTCACCAGCTTTATGGCTTTAGGTCAATTCTCCGTCTGGACCCACGCCTATCAGCCGTTTTTTAACGTGTATACCGGTGGCCCTTGGCAAAATAGTATGACCGGCTACCCAACCGAAAAGGATGAAATCTTTTCTCCGTACTTTTCGCTAAAGTACAGCCAGCTTTTTGCAAATCAGAGCCGGGTTTGTGACCTTCGTGATGAGTTAACCCGATCTGTGGTTGCGTCAAGCCCAAATTTCTTTGCACCATTGGATATGGGAGAAAAGATCGATCCGCTTGTTGCGAGTGCATATGGGATTGATAAATTGGCTGAGGCTAACTTTTCAGGCGATACGGATGTTTATTTCCCTCAGCCTTTATTTGTGGATGGTTTTTTGCTTAATCAGGGTCAATCTGTTCGCGGAACTTGTCCGAGTTCAAAATTCTATTTTCTGCCTTCGGCCGATAATTTGAGTACAGGTGATATTCGCCTTGTCTTGACTTTCGATAATTTGGCAGCCGCTGCTCCGGCGCAAATAAACGGCCGGCCGGTCGAGTCAATTGTGTCTGAAGCCGGAGGGCAGTTGACCTTAAACCTGCCGACTGAGATGCTGGTTGCAGATGAGATCAATATCGTGGAACTTGAATTGCCCGAAAACGAACAGCTGATTCTTAGCCAGATTGTGTTTGAGCCGAACCCGTAAATCGGCCAGTTTTGATTATTTACGTAGTGATTTTTTACATAACTTCTTGATAGAGATAAATTACAACTGTGTTTAATCGAGACAACATTGAGAAATCGCTTGTTTTGTTTATTCTGCTAATTGGGCTTACTGTCATATTTTACGTTAGCGGCAATAAAACCAATCAGTATGGGATGATCGACACCTTGCTTAGCTTGCCAACCTCGCAAGCTTTATGGGAGACCGGGCACGTCTATTTAGATCCCTACTTGGACCGAACTGTATTACCAGACGGTGGCTCCCTAAATGCTGAAAATTTAACCTTCCGTGTGACAACGGTGGATGGAAAGTTAGTTGACTACTTCCCAGTTGGAAGCGCCATCTTGACACTCCCTTTAACCGCGCTGCTCAATCAACTTGGCTATGATTTTGTTGACTTGGGAACCAATCTAGGGGTTCAAAATCGACTCGCATTTTTGACCGGATCAGTCGCATTCCTGCTCTGTTTTGTATTGGCAAGATTGTGGCTGCCGCGCTGGCCGGCCGTTGTATTGTCTGTCGTTGGCTTTTTTGGCAGCATCATCTTTAGCACCCTTGGGACCGCTTTCTGGAGCATCAACTACACCCTGATCTTTAACCTGCTAGTTGTGATCTTGCTCAGCATTAAATTGAGGCGAGATCTTTCGGATAGACAGAATCGGGCTCTGTCAGTTGCCCTTGGGCTTCTCCTGTTCTTAAGCTTCTTTTGCAGAGTATCGTCCGTTGTGATTGTCATATGTGTATTGATCTATCTGCTCTTAACCGATACTCGAGCGGCGGTCATTGCGGGGGCTGTTTCGTTTGTGTTGTTGGTGGGATTCGCCGGTTGGTCGCTGTTTGAATACCAATCACTTTTGCCCCCATACTATGGTTTAAACCGGCTAGATGATGCACCTGTGCCGGTTTGGGTGGGGCTGTTGGGGAATTTGATTAGCCCATCAAGAGGTTTTTTTGTTTACATGGCTTGGAGCTTGATCCCTTTGTTTTTGAGCTTTCTAGTCCCAACCGTTTGGCGCAATCCGCTTATAAAATTGTGTGTGGCTTGGTTTGTGCTGCAGGTCTTAATTGTGAGCCAGGCAAATATCTGGTGGGGCGGAGGCTCTTTCGGGCCACGATTGTTAACCGAGTCGATGCCGGCCGTGCTTTTGTTTGTCGCCATTGTTATTCATCATTTGATTGATGGGTATCGGTCTGGGTCAGTCTCCGCGATGCCTCTTGTCTCTGCCGGGGCTATTTTTTGTGTAGCTGGCATATTTGGGATATGGCTCCATAGCTATCAAGCGTTTTTTAACCCCTACACCCATTGGTTTTGGTACGATGCGGCTCCGGCCGTTGTGGCTGCATCACCGGCCGAGGATATGGGGCCATACTTTGACTGGTCGGTTGCCCAATGGCAGGCAGATGATCAGATTGTTTGTGAGCTAGACAACGAAAACTTTGAAAACATTATCCTTCCTTATGAGAATAGCTTAGAGCCGATAAAGATTGGTGAAGCAGTTGATTTTCGTTCAGACCTCAATCAGGTCGTTGTTGATCGGGCTCTTGTTGAGCGCCTTTCTGGCAGCAAGCCGGAACCATTTGAGGCGGGGAAAGGGAATCTGGCACTGTTTAAGGGGATGTATATTCTGAAAGAAAACGGCCGTTGGACATCCTGTTCGTCTGGAACAATCTACTTTAGCTATGAGCAAACTGAGACTACGGGGCCATTGGTTTTGGAGCTTAATTTAGCAGCTTTAGATGCTCAATCAGTTGGGATTTTTTTGAACGGGACGTCACTACCGCCGGTGCAAGTAGAGGCGGCCGGTGGAATATATAGACTCGAAATCCCTGAAAATACGCTTGTTGTGGGAGAGCTTAATACATTGGAATTACAGCCTAGTTTGATACGTGAGCCGAATCCGAATGAAGGGGAATTTAGCTTTGCAGGCCCCCTCGGTGTTTTATTCAAAGAGATGACTTTGGTAGAAAAGTAATTGTTTATCTTCTAATGACCGGCATAAAGATGACGGTAGTGAGGTCAATGTTCTTTGAAATTGGGATCGGTGAATTTCCGGATTTGTCTACTGCACCATTCAACTGAGTTAATCTTGCAAACAGTAGAGATTTTGAATCAGTATCGGCCGTGCCAGATCGTGTAGAGAGATCTAGAGGCGTTGTCAGGCGGATATCATGTGTTCCGGGTCGGAATAGATAAACCCTTGACTGAGCCGTTTGGCCGCTGATCTCATCATAGATGTCAACTCTAAAGCGGATCGGTAGAACCACGTTGCCATTTACTTCAAAGTCGAGCTCAGCCAGGTTTGCGTTTAGGCTGGATGAGGTATACATTGCCCAATTTGTGAGCTGTATGACAGGCGGTGTGCCATCTGCAATCGTCACGATGGCTGAGCTTTGGGTCGTATCGATCTGGGCACCTAACGATCCCGAGATAAACAACGTAAATGTTTCTTGTTGCTCTGGCAGGTTGTCTTCAAAAATATCAATTGAGACGGTTGCACTACTTTGACCGGCCGGAATCACAACTTCTTGCGACGAAATGGTTGAATAGTCAGCATCTGTTGCTGTGATGTTGCTTGTGCCAACGGTCAGCGTAATATTTTGCGTGCTCGTATTGCCTAACTTTATCTGAATATCTAGCTGGGTTGGGGTGGTAGGGTCGTTGTCCTCATCTTCAAAGACTGAATAACTTGGGAACTCGATGAAGGCGAATGGGAAAATCGCGTCGTTATCAATAATGACGATGCGGGCTGACTCCCGGCCGATTTGAGCGTTGACCGGATTGGCCAGACGTAGTTCAAAGTCGTGAAGAGGTTCATTGGCGTCGGTATCATCAATGATTCCGATTTGAATCGATTTGGTGACTTGACCTGGCTCAAAGATGATCGGTGTAGCTGGAATTGACACATAGTCTTCACCCGCAATCGCCAGCAGATCTGCGGTAGAAACATTGACTTCTACCGTTTGCTCGCTTGGTCTGCTTAAAAACAGCTCAGCGATGATTGAACCTTGACCTTCAAGTGCTCGATAAGGAGTGTTATCGATTTGGCCCACGCCGATTAAAATCTCATCATTATCCCGAATGGAAACAACAAGCTGAGGGTTTTTGATCAGCACTGAATCAACTGAGGCGGCCGCCAAGTTCACAAAGAAGTATTCATCAAATTCATTGATTGAATCGTCTAAAATCTCAATCGCAAATGTAGCTGAAAGTTCACCGGCAGGGATGATAACGGAGCCTGTTGTCTCGGTGTAATCGACATCTGCTTCTGCGGTGTCTGCAAAGGTTTGATAATTGATACCTACATCTTGAGCGGCCGGATCTTCCAAAAGTACAGTGATAGAGACTGTGCCGGAGCCCTCAATGGCTGTCACGTCTTCGGCCGATGCTTCTGGAAGACTGGTTGGCTCATTGTCGTTGATGGTTACGGTAGAGGTCGGATCTGGAATATTGACGTTGCTACCAACCTTCGCTTCGTAGGTGATTGCAAAGGATTCTAACGGCTCGGCAAGGTTGTCATCGATTATTTCAACCGTGAATGTGTTAGACGTTTGTCCCGCAGGAATCAGCAGTTCGCCAACCATGTTAACAAAGTCTTGTCCTGCAGTTGCGGTTCCTGAATTTGTGGCATAAATAATGATGATGTCTGCTGTAGACGCTGTGCTGAGGCTGAGCGTGACTGTCGCATCCCCCGTATTTTCTGGCACCACACTATCTTCAACGATTAGGTCAGGGGTGATGATAATTTGATCGTTCGCCAAAATCGTGACTGACCCGCGAGCGTCGCCTAAAATAGCTCGTTCGCCAGCCGGGAGAGAGATGTCGACAAAGAATTGCTCATCGTCTTCGGTGAGTTGGTCGTCAATGATCGCAACGGCTACAGACGCCGACAGGTTTCCGGCCGGAATGATTATCGTGCCATTTTGCTCAAGGTAATCCTGTCCGCTGGTTGCACTGTTTGCGACGGTTTTGAAGTTAACCGTGGTGGCTGTGCTGCTTGCAGATGAAAGGGATATTTCGACTGTGGCTTCTCCACTTGCGACATCCTCAGCGACTGAGACATCGCCAATTGAAACTGTAGGCAGTTCCCCTTCTAGCAGGGTTACGGTGCGGCCACTGGCTTCAGAACCGGTTACGGGGTCTGGGTCAACTGTTTTGGCTGAAAGCGTATCCCCATTGGCAGTAATAATCCCTTGATTTGAAACAGAGTCTAATCCGGCCGCATCTCCGTTTACCGTAGCACTGTTGAAAATTTTGACCGTTTTTCCGGCCGGTAAAATCGGGATATTAACAACCGGTGCTGCATCCAGAATACGTTTTGGCTGGCTCCGCTGTTCGAACTCTTCAAAGCTGATACGGGTATTCGGGTCACACGCTCCGTTTACCAACGAAGCTCCACTGGCTAATTGGAACTTGGTTCCACCGTCTAGAAGCGGATTGTTCGCATTGAGGCTCGCGATTGCACCAGAGGCTCCACGAGAACCATCCCAGTTGGCGATCTTCATCTCAGAATTTGGTCCAACTTTTATCCCAAGTGATTCTTGAATTTGCCCAAGTACAAATTGATAGCCTGCAACCGAGTCGTTATTTGAAGCATCGAGACATACTTCGTTATCGATAATGGTTGATTCGAAGTAAATTGGAACTTGAGGCGCGTGCGTGAAGTTGCTGGGCAAGTTGGGATTGGGAGCACCCGGGCTCAAGAAGGTATTGTTTTGGATGGAGGTGTTAATTGGCCCTTGGTTGTTCGCGTAGATGGCGACCCCGTCACTGTTGACGCCGGTCGCACCGATGGTGTTGTTGGTAATCGTTAGATCGGAGAGGACGCGCCCAAGGTGGGTGGCCATTATCGCCCGGCCGTTTTGGTTGGGGACAATGGTAGATTGGTTGATGGTGGCATCGACGTATCCGGCCGATTCTGCTTGATCCCAAAAGACATAGTTTTCGATATAAACACCGGCCGAATCGAAATCAGACAGAACCGCATTTTGTACGTTCAGCTCAGCTTCTCCGTTATGGGTTGCGGTCATGCGGACGACCGTCTTTTCGATATTTGAGGCGTTTAACCGATACAGATGGAGTTTGAGTAGCTCATCACTTTGGGCATAAGCCTGGACAGCTTCTTGCGCACCGGGGGCCGAATTGGTGACGGTCACATCGGTCAAGTGGCCGGTCAAACGACAGTTTTCTACTGATGGGGGCCAAGCTGCAAACGAGGCCATGTCTATGCCGAAGTAGCCGTACCCATCAATCTTGATGTCTCGGGTTAAAATCGCATGATGAAAGCCCGCGTCATTACAAGACAGGCTAAACCCATCACTGCCAGACACACCGATGTTGAATCCCCAGAAAGAGCCAAAGTTTTCGCCCGCAATCGCTTTTTGGGTTGCCGCCGAATTTAGAATGTTGATGCCTGCCACAACATTGTTTTGACCCAATTGTAGACAACCTTGGTTGGTGGTTGGGAAGCTTTTAGAAGGGTCAACGCCGTCTAGGTAATCGATAAAACGACTGCATCTAATTGTTGGCCGGTTATCAGAGGTGGCATTTGGAACCTGCTCTTGCACATTTGCAATGTCTGCAAAGGAGACTGGGGCGTAATCTTGCCCAACTAATTTTTGGCAATCTTGCAAAACACCGTTTTCGATATCGTATGGATCAGGTGACGCAAATAAGAAGATGATGTCGCAATCTGTGTCGGCCGCTTCAAACCCATCTGCCAAGCTTTTGAAAGGATCATCGATCGATCCACTACCAGGGCCAGCTACTTTGTTATCTACATAGATAATTAGAGAGCCACTGCTGGACACATTTAGGGTGACTGTGGCTGTGTCAGTGTGTCCTTCATTGTCTGTGACCGTGTAGCTGAAAGAATCGCTGTAGGTTGTTTCTGAACTGGTCGGCGTGTAGGTAAAACTCCCATCTGCATTAAGGTTGACGGTGCCATTTACTGTGGTGATGGTTTCTGCAACGGCCGAAACGTTTGGGGTTGCATCAAAATCTTGATCGGCCGCAAGGCTCTCTTTTGATACCCCATCTTTTGAAGTTGATTCAGCCAAAACACCAACGTCGGCTGGAACCGAAATAATTGTGTCATGTTCTAGTTGATACGTATCATCGTAGGCGAGGGGGGTGGTTTCGAACCCATCAGCAAGGGTTAATCCTTGACTGGGATCAAAAGAATAGCGGAGATCTTCGAGCGAAGATCCGTTTTCGTCTAATGATAATTCAGAATTATAGTTGATTTGGTCGCCGACAATTGCATTGGCTAGACCCCCATCGACTTGATCGGAGAGAAATGCATTAAAAGCTGGAATGGAACTGGGTTGTTTGCGATATTCCGTTGCTTCAACAGGTCCTGAGTTAACAACAAGACTCAAAGCAATCAATATTGTCAGGACGCCGAACCATGGAATTAAAAACGTTTTCTTCGTCATATGCACTGCACAACTTTTCCGTTTCAAGTTTTCCACGAATGTATCGAATTTTGCCCCCAAAATTCGTACACGGAAATTTTACCATACTTTAGTACTAGACGTTAAAATTTCGTGAACTTATCTGCACAGGTAGTCCTAGGCTAAAGGTCCTGAAGTTTATTGAAGTGGTTAAAATTACGCTGTGAAATGGTTTACAGTGTGGGGAATAACGTTAATTTTTCTCGAGTAAGATGCAAAAAACTGATAAAATTGGTATAATTGTTGATTTCTTACAACAAGGCGTTGCCCAGATTCGAGCAATAAAAAGTTGTCTTACGATGAATCTTTCAATGGCAACAATCAGCCGGGTAGTGGCTAAGCAGAGTTATCGTTTTTAAATATTTTTTCCGGCCGAATTTTTAGGCCGGTTACCAAAGCGTGACGTTCAAATTTAACGAAACTTTACTGACGTTAATTTTGGCGCAAATCAAAAGGTTTTCAGAATGGCAGAACAAAATAAAACCAATTATGATGCAAGTAGTATCCAAGTGCTTAAAGGGCTAGAGGCTGTACGCCATCGGCCGGGTATGTATGTGGGTGGAACCGACGATCGGGCGTTGCATCATTTAGTTTATGAAATTGTTGACAATTCGATTGACGAAGCACTGGCCGGCCGGTGCGACACCATCACTGTAACGATTAATAAAGACAAAAGTATTAGTGTTGCGGACAATGGGGTTGGTATTCCTGTAAAAGAACATCCAACCGAAAAAGTGTCGGCACTTGAACTGATTATGACCACGCTGCATGCGGGTGGTAAGTTCGACAACGATGCGTACAAAGTTTCGGGTGGCTTGCACGGTGTTGGTGCTGCGGCCGTAAACGCTCTGTCAGAGTGGTTGGAAGTGGAAGTTGTACGCGACGGCCATGTTTGGACCCAGCGCTATGAGCGGGGTGTACCAAAGTCTAAGGTTAAGAAAGGGCGGAAAATGGCCAAGGGTGAGCCAACCAGTACCACAACGACTTTCCGTTTTGATGAAACGATTTTTACAGATCAAGAAGAAGGGTATCGGTTTGAAACTTTGGCCAATCGCTTTAGAGAGATGGCTTTTGTAACCAGCGGTATCAGCATTGCGCTGACCGACAATCGGCCGGAAGTGCCCCGTGAAACCCGCTTTTTGTTTGAAGGTGGGATGAAATCGTTTGTGAGCTATGTGAATCGGAACCGCAAAACGTTGCATACGCCAATTCATGCTCAACGCATGGTTGATCACGAAGGCAAGTTCTCGGTTGATGTGGAAGTTGGTTTGCAATACACCGATGGTATAGCGATTTCAGAATATTCTTTTGCCAATACGATCCACACGCCTGATGGCGGTACCCATTTGTCCGGTCTTAAATCTGCGATGACCCGGGCCATTAACAACTATGCGCGTAAACAGGGGCTGCTAAAAGAAAAAGACAAAAACTTCACCAGCGATGATGTGCGTGAAGGAATTACGGCCGTTGTTTCGATTAAACATCCTGACCCACAATTTGAAAGCCAAACGAAAGTGAAGCTGATGAACGCTGAAGTTTCAGGATTGGTGTCTTCTGTGGCGTACGATGCGATCAACGTGTACTTAGAAGAGAACCCGCGTGAAGGACGTAAAATCATCGACCGCTGTTTGACCAGCTCTCGTGCACGGGCAGCTGCTCGTAAAGCGCGTGAATTGGTGATGCGGAAGTCTGCGCTCGAAAGCCTGACGCTCCCTGGCAAGTTGGCTGACTGTTCAGAACGGAATCCGGAACGAGCAGAAGTTTATATTGTTGAGGGAGACTCGGCCGGTGGTAGTGCGAAGCAAGGTCGCGACCGCCACTTCCAAGCGATTCTGCCACTTCGAGGCAAAATTCTGAACACCGAGCGTGCTCGTCTAGACAAGATTTTGGCTAACAACGAAGTCAAAGCTTTGATTTCAGCGCTGGGTACCGGAATCGGTGAGTCGTTTGACATTGAGAATCTGCGCTACGGCCGGATCATCCTTATGACTGACGCTGACGTAGACGGAAGTCACATCCGCACTTTGCTTTTAACCTTCTTGTTCCGCTACATGCCCGCCCTCATCGAGAAGGGCCATCTGTACATTGCTCAGCCGCCACTCTATGCTAATAAAGTGGGTAAAGAGTTGAGTTACACCTATAACGAGGCCGAGCAGAAAGAGTTTTTGGACTCGGTGCAGGGTAAAAAAGTTGGTATTCAGCGGTATAAAGGATTGGGTGAAATGAATCCTGACCAGCTGTGGGAAACAACGATGGATCCAAGCCAAAGGACGCTGTTGCAGGTGACGATGGAAGATTTGGTTTTGACTGATCAGACGTTTGATATGTTGATGGGGGCTGAAGTGGCTCCACGGCGTAGGTTCATCACGACGCATGCGAATGAAGTGCGGAATTTAGACGTTTAAGTTTGTCGGTGGACATGTTGTCTTGCAAAATACGTGTGTCGGTGGACACGAAAGTTAATAATTTGGACACAGAAGTTAATAATCTTGGACACAGAAGTTGATAATTTTCGTATAAACCCGACAAA
>JAHDEN010000185.1 GCA_020628815.1 Chloroflexota bacterium
GCTTCATGGCTACTTTGCCGGATGTCAGATATCGCCTGTTTTGCCCCTGCCTGGTCATGATCAAAACGGGCCTCAACTGCGGCCGCGCTCATCTGTATGCTAAAGATCTGTTGTTTAATTGAGTCATGCAGATCCTGAGCGAGCTTATTGCGAGCTTCCTGAGCCGCTTGATCCTGAAGAGCCTGTAAATGGATCTGGTTCTGCTCGATAAAAGGTCGTTGCTGCTCCACTAGCTTATGAAATCGCTCGAGTAAAGGGCGAAGCGGAAAAGTGTACCAGTTTGCATGTATCGTAGGAATTTCGCTACGAAGCAATTTCCGGATACTTCCGAAGAGATGAAAAAAAGCGACAAAAAAGGAAATCGATAAAATACCTGCAAAAGTTAGATATAGAGCAAGTGGGTAAATGAACGGTATTTCAACTACCCCATTCATTCTTAGCGTAGCTTGGTAAAAACACCAAAAAGTGAGTCCTCCCCAAATTATTAGGTGAATCAGCTGCTGGTAGCGACCATACCATTTTGAAATTGTGTTTTGCATTTGGAACCTCCATCCCGAGTTGGTTGTTAGTAGGATAAATGAAGAAAAGTTATTGTGCTTCATCCTTTATTGGGAGTTTCGGTCCCCTATTTGGGGGAGTTCTTCAATTGACGGCAGATTATCTTTGCTCTAGTTAGAAGCCCCCCTGCTAAAATATGTTGATGATTTTTAGATGGCAGGACTTATCGCACAGGTCAAGCATATCCTTTTTAGGATGATAACTACCCGGAAAATTGAAGGGAAACAGACGGCCGGCGTTACCATCTACCGATGCAACTAGCTTAGGCGTTGCGGTTTACATCTATTTATATTTTGAGCGGGATGTGGCTTAATTGGTGATTGAGACTAGCGTGTAGGTCGGGGACGGTTTTAGTTTGCCGTTACAACCTGAAATGACGGGGTCACTCAACCCTTTTTGAACGGTGACGGTGTAGCGGCCGGAGCCGTTTTTAAACGTCACCTGCTGGTTTTCACCTGCGTCGGCCGTTGCCTCCAGCGTGTAAGACCCCATCTGCCAATCGGCCGTGTGTTGGCGCAAAAAGTACTCGGCCGCTTGGGCCACACCGCTGTAAGCCGTGCGGCCGCGCAGCCCGCTGGCAACCACTTTATTTTGTTCGATGGCTTGTTTAAACGGTGCCACTTTGACCGGATTGTAGATTTGGTAATACAGCCCGTGCGGGAAAACCCCAACAACGGCCGAAAATTTGTGACCGCCTAAATGGGTGCACTGCCACGTATTTTTATCTCCAGTATCTTCAAACGCTTTAATGATCGGCAGCCCAAATTTAGAGCAACAGTTGTCCCGTTTGCCATTGGTACATACCAAATACAGGGGGGATGGGTCGGTCACACGTGATGCGTGGTGCGTATCTGCAATGACCGCCTCAATCGGCACATCTGCAATGGTGGTGTAGTCCTTGCTTAGCTCAAACTGGTGCAGACGTTGGTCGTGGTCTTCGGTGATGGCGATGTAGAGTTTTGGACTTTCAACCGGCCGGTTGTCTTTTTTGATAAAAACGGCCCGGCTTTTGGGGGTGTCGTAAACCCATTTTTCGATTGTTTCGTTGACTTGGGGTAACAGATCGTTTGTTGCTAATGCTTTCGCCGCCCATGGTTTGGGGACTTCGAGAAAGAACCAAACGCTGGTATCGGCCGAGGCGGTGCCGATAATTGAGGCATTGGCTTGTAGGGTTTGATCGGTGCAAAACTCAGATTGTGTCATATAAAAACTATAGCCCTTCCGAAATTAATCGTCTACAACAACTTACTAACTCATGTTACCCACTTAACGTCATTCTGTACCTCGGGGCAGGCACAAGACTTTTTGTTCCAACTATTGCATTGCCCCGCATGTGTTTGGCTAGCACGTCGTGACTTGTTGCCCATCTGGGGCGAGACAATTTATGGACCTCTCTTCATTCTGAAAGTGTTGCCATTAAATTGTCGTAGCCCCTACAGGATACGGCGTAGGGGCTACGACATTCGCAAGAAAAATCTATAAAATGCACACAATGGACGGCGAATGTCTCGCCCCGGAATGGGGATAAGGACATAAAAAAGCACAAAGTTTTGTAGCAGTTATGCATTAGTTGGGACAGATGACACAAGACCTGTCCCTACAGTAACTTGATTCAATTTGGCACAAAAGAGTTCTCGATTAGTCTGTTTAAGTTGCAACCGATTGTTGATCAGCGCAACTGAAGGTGCCAAATAGATACCCTGAACGTACAACACCGATCCGATTAAGCCTGTATCGAAATTTACGTTTCCATCCCTAAAAAAGAGGTTGAGACATAAAAACGAAAATTTGAGACATCACATATCCAAGATCATTTTACCCTTAAATCATCAGATTAACTGATGATCAAAAAAGGGGCTACGACCTGATTTGGCCGACTGTTTGGCCAATCAGTTTTTCGGCACAATAAGTAGTTATGGAGGATTTGTGATTCTTAGACGCGTGTCAACAATTGTGTTTTTAGCGGCCGGAATGGTCGCACTTTGGGTAGTGACAACCGCTTCATTTGCGGCACCAGACGCCAATGAATTTTCATTAGACGTTGTCTATCCAAATGGTGGGAGTTCTGTCGAGGAAGGAGCAACGTTTACCCCAACTGTCCGGCTTGAACGGACCGAAGTCGATAACACAATATCGTTTGGTTTTGAGCTGGTGGTGCCAACCAACGGTGGCGATCCCGGCCGCCCTGAGTTTGATGTGAGCGATTCAGCCCGCATTGACAATGTCCAGTACAAAGATGGAAAGCTCCGTGTTTTAGCAAGCATGAATGGGGAAGGGTACATCGATCTCTCATGGCCGTTCGATGCCAAATGTGATCCTGACGATACCTCGACTGAGTGTGATGCGTTTGCGGTTAGCGCAAAATTGCTAAACCAAGCGGGTGATACGCTTCAGGAACAATCGGCCGATGTTGATGTTGACCCCGGCCAGTTTGCAGCCAGCGATGTATCGATTGAGGCAGGCGCTGTTTCAGATGCTTCGACAGACGAAAACCTGATTCTTGAAACCGATGTGAACTGTGTGCCACGCTGTAAGCCGATCCTGATTATTGTGACAAATGACAATGCAGAAGCTGCCCGTGTGGCCCTGAAAGCGGCACTCCCGGCCGGATTGCGCTGGGCCGATGTGACCAGCACCGATGACGAGGGACGCGCAGCTGAGGCTGACAAACGAACCCGTCTTTTAGATATGACCGTTCCTGCCGGTGGGGTGCATATCGAAGAGCTTGAAGTTGTGGTTAGCTCCGACGCGGCTGATTCAGCCTCGTTTGAAATGACGCTGCAGGCGTGTGTTGAGGCGGCCGGTAAGATCAACTGTCCTTTTGCCGATGGCTTGGTCGATGTGACCCCCATCACCTTTATGTCAGCCCGACGTGACGTGGGTGACGCGCCTGACAGCAGCAACCATGCGAGTGTTAATATGCCAACTGGCTACGGCGTTGTGGGCAACTTCCCAACGACGATTGACACAGCTTTGGTAGGTCCGCACGGACCCGCTCACGCTCGGCCGTCGGCCATGCACTTAGGTCGCGGTTACAGCTCTGAAATCATGGCTGATATCGGGCCGGATATGGATGGGGTGAACAATCTCGAAACGGCGATTCCGATGGCGGACTTAGACCGTTTTGATGATGGGGTTCCTCTTTCGAGAGTTGCTTTCGATGACTGTAAAGAGACGGAGATTCCGGTGCGAATCGCCATCCAACCGAGAACGGTGCAGTTTTACCAAGAAAATGACGACGCTGAAGCGTTTATCAATGTTTGGCTAGACAGCAATCGTGACGGAGATTGGGACGATGCTGGCAGCTGTGATGGGAACGCTCAAGAGCATATTGTGATCGACCACCCGGTTGATGTGGTGGCTCTGGGTGCAGGTATCCACTCGATTATGGTTAAAACGAGCCAAGTTTCTTGGCCAGCCGAAATGGCCGCACAACCTGCTTGGATGCGGGTGATGTTGGCGGAAGAAAAATCGACCAAGTTGACCGGCGAGAGCTACGGAGACGGCCGTGGAAACGGCATTTACATTCTGGGTGAAACGGAAGACTATTTGTATTACGCACCGGATGCTGAAGGAAACAACGGCGATCTAGAAATGACGGTTGAGATGGTAAACCGCGGCGATGAGCGGCGTGAAGATTTGATTGCTGACGGCCGGGCTGTTGAGGCTCGTCCTAAATTTGTTAAAAGCGAACTGATTATTCGGTTCCGCAACAAAGGGTCGAAAACGCTCAATAATTTAGAGATTGATCTGCAACTGGGTGATCTTTCAGAGATTATCGGCGTGTCTTACAACGGCTGGCTTACCTGCGTTGTCCGTACTTCAGACGGCGAGATTCAGCAGACGCTGCTGGTCGAAGAGCTCGTTGATTCAGCCGCTGAGCCGTTTGAATCGCTCGACCTGCCGGAAGATGTGAAATCGCCCGCCGCGGCCGACGGTGATCCGGTTAGATTAGAGCTGCTGAGCTCACTCGCCCCCGAAAGCTGGGGAATGATTGTGGTTGAACTAAGCCAGCCGATTACGGCTACGGTAACTAATCCTGATGCACCTAAACAGCATACGGTTCGTGCGCGCACGGCTGACAAAGAATGGCAGCGGTTAATCGATTTCCAAGAAGTTGTGAAGCCCCGCCAACCTGAGATTTTACCGGTATGGAACGGCTGTTTGACCTGCACCCGTGGTGCAGATCAGCTGACCGCAGATACCCAACTAACCGTAATGGATGAATCAGAGGCACAGGCTCCGTTTGATTGTTACCCCAATTGGGACATGTGTTTCGATCCGTTTATGATTTCTGGTGATCCAGGCACCAGCTACAAAGTGCTTAAAAACGGTGTTGAAACCGGACAAACTGGCACGTTTGAAGATGATGGTACAAGCCAAATCGAAATCGAGCGGGATGCGGGTGATACCCAAGCGATTTATCAAGTTGTCTCTTATTTGGGAACAAATGAAAGCCAACCGTCTGACCCAGTTGATGTATCTTGCCCCGCTAGTGGTGTTCAGATTCTTGGGATGCAGACGGCGGAAGGCAAACCAATTGCGTTTAAACCGCAGGCTGGCGCTGGTAACAAAGATGGCATCCGTGTATTGGCCGGAGACAAGTTTGGTGGCAATAACCTCACCGCGCTCGGCGCAGACCAAAGCTATTTGATTTATCGTCAATGCCGCGAGCAAGAAACCGAATTGTCTTTGAACTTTTTGGGTATGGATATGGATTTAACCGAGGCCAAACGTTTTGATAATGTCGTAGTCTTGTCTTGGAAGGGTTGTTTAACCTGCCCACGTAAGGTTGATAATTCGCTGATCACACTTAGTGCGAGCGTTATCGAAACGAACACGACTCAACTGTTGCAGTACGAAACAACGTTTGAGTATTTATCGCCGTACTTTGGGCAAATTAGTGATGGTAGTGGTGACCCGTTAGAAGATGTGGACCTCACGATTCTGCGCCGAGCGAAACGTGGTGGAAATTCGATTTGGGTTGTTGTTGAGGCGGAAGTGTACAGTGCTTCAGACGGCTCTGAATGGGGTGCTCAGGTCCCGGCCGGTGAGTATATGGTTATTGCTCGCAAAGATGGGTATCAACCGTATCGGTCACAAGCCGTTCTCTTCTTTGACGAGGCTGATGCGCTCTACGATTCAACCTCCGGTCGATATCACTTCAGCTTGGACATTAAGATGCGGCCGAATAGCGGATTTATCAAAGACATCGTAGATGTTGAAGATGGCAACGCCGGTTTGGCTCGAACCCTCAACATCAATGCGGGTGAAGGCATCTTGTTCAACAACTTCGGTGCAACCGATATCCAGGTGGTTTTTGAGCCAAATGACGCGAATGTGCGTTTGGCTGCCGAGCCGATTGATAGCGGTGTGCTTGCTCCTCAGGAATCATTTAGTGTAGAGCTGACTGAGCCAGGTAACTACACCTATCGAGTGGTGGGCAACGATTCACAGGTCGGTACGATTGTCGTATCGGCGGCCGAAGGGCCAAGCGGCTTTGAAATCTTCCTGCCGTACATTAGTCGATAAGCGTTAGGTTTTTCGAGTAAATATAAGCTACTTTGGGGACTGGTCATTATGGCCAGTCCCTTTTTGATTTCTCGTGCGGCCGTAGGCTACTCGAACAAAATCGCACCGGGGACCACGTTGAATTGGGAACATCGAACCAGGTCGCCAAAGACTGACAGCGTTTGAGAATCTGTGGGTAGCAACGTCGCCATGAACAGCTCTTGTTCTCGGGGTTGGATGTTGGTGGTGACCCCCAAGTAGTTTAAATTACCCAAGTGAGGATGTTTAATATCGTGCTTTCCGGTTAGGTTGGTGACATCCATATTGAGAAGCTTATGGTTCAGAGAATTCCATAGGTAGACAAAGTTAGGGCATTTTTGAAACAAAACCGACTGGATCTCATTAAATAAAGCGGTGTGCCTATGAGCCATTGAAAAATAGCGCCAATAGATCACGTTGTTGAGCTCAAGCGTGCTCAACTGCTTTTTGTAAACTTTACGCACGGGGGAGTTGGGATCATGAATGTGCCGAACAATCTGATATTTTGTGGGGTCGTCATCAGGGATCGATTCTAGATATTCTGTGGTTAGCCCATAGATGCTTAGAAAGGCGGAATTGACTTTTATGATTCGATAAAACCCATCATGCAAAAGAAGCGGCTGTTTGATTTTTTGCGCATTTGTGATTGTGTTCTTAATCGAATCTGGATCGTTTAGCGCGTCGTCTACCACATGGGCCAATGTGTAAAATCGCTGCTTTTCAACCGTTGTAAGCCCAAATGCCTGTGCCAAATTCCGCAGCACATCTGCGTCTATTTTTACCTTCTCCCCCCGTTCGATCTGCCCAATAATTCTTGGATGCAAGCCGCTAATCTGTGCTAAATCTTCTTGTGTCCATGCTCGCCCTTTGAGTGGGTCAAATCTGTCTTGGCGTAATGAGGCACAAATTTTTCCAAACTTTTCTTTCTGCATAAAAATTTACTGGGATTGAGTTTCTTTCAACAAGATAAGTTATAGCACATCAAATCTCTAAAAAACTTGATATGGATATCGAATTTTTTGGAGATGGACGTTAAGAAATTGGGATATGGGCTTACAAAAACTGGTCGAAAATCGATTGAAAATCACCGGCCGGATTTATCATAATGACTGTTAGCGCACTGATATTCAGTTTAAACGATTCAAGCCTGCATGACGAATATCGGGTGGTTTGATGATGTGCTTGTATCCTCAGAATCAAGTTTCAAGGTAGTCCTAAAGGAGTTCAATTTATGTGCAGATGGTTAAGTTATGTGGGATCTCCAATTTACCCCTATCAATATCTTTACGACGATCCCAACTCATTAATTCATCAGAGCCAAAAGGCACTTAAGTCTAAATCTGTTGTAAATGGTGATGGGTTTGGCTTGGGCTGGTATACCGAAAATTTAAAAAGCCCCGGCTTATTTAAAGATAAACTTCCCGCATGGAACGATGAGAACCTGAAAAGCTTTTCTAGCCATATTGAATCTAGACTGTTTTTTGCCCATGTGAGGGCGGCGACAAATGCTGAAATTTCTAGAGCAAATTGCCATCCGTTTAAATTAGAGAACAGATTGTTTATGCACAACGGGCAGATTGGGGATTATCAAAAGTTGCGCCGAGAAGTCGAAATGTTGATCGGTGATGATCTGTATCCACATCGAAAAGGGACTACCGATAGCGAGGCACTTTTTCTAATTCTTGAATCTCTTCTGGTTGAAAAAGGGTTTCATGAGGCATGTGAGAGTCTGATCGGCTCAATTGAGCGGTTTTCTAAATCACAGGAAGTGACGAAGGCGTTCAGATTTACGGCCGCTTATACAGATGGGGAGAAGCTTTTCGGGGTACGGTACTCGTCTGACAAATATGCACCCACCTTGTTTGTTAACAAAATCCTGACCGGCTGGTTGTTGGCATCAGAGCCGCTAAACGAAAATTCGGAAGAGTGGGACGTGGTGCCTGCAAATCATACGGTTGAAATTGACCTGAGCTTGCCGGAGCCACTTGTTCGGCCGGTGGTGATTGGAGGAGGTGTTTAAATGAGTTCTTAAAAACAATTTTGATATGACTCCAATTCTTTTTGTGCTTGAAAAGTTTTATGATACCGGCGTTATCGAGATCAAATCATAGCGATTACCAACCTTTTGATCTCGCTTGGCTGAAGTTGACGGCCGATGGTCATTTATAGTGCAGAAAACTAAGCGGCGGTGTTGTGCTGGGCCAAACCCTGTGGATTGATGGTGATTTTCGAGCCATTTTTTCAAATAATGGAAAAACCCTAACCTTTTGATAGAGGATGCTCCGATGTCACTAAGATCGGGTATAATCCCAAAAATCAGAATCCCACCCTGTTTTCCAGTTAAATAGCCTGCAAAAATATTTTAATTACTAAAAGCAATAGGCTAATTGCCAAAAGCTGATAGCTGATTGCTAAATTAAGGAGTTTGATCCAATGGCAGATCAATATGATGTCGTTGTTATCGGGGCTGGCCCCGGTGGATACGTCGCCGCAATCCGAGCGGCACAACTTGGACTGAAAGTAGCTTGTGTCGATAAACAGTGGTTGGGAGGCGTATGCCTGAACATCGGCTGTATCCCATCAAAAGCATTGCTCAAAAATGCTGAATACATTCACACAGTTAAAAAACGGGGGAAAGAGCTGGGCTTTTCATACGACAATTTGAAAGTTGACTACGGTGTCGCCTTCAAACGCAGTCGAGATGCTTCAAATCGTTTGGTTAAAGGGATTGGCTTTTTGTTCCGCAAAAATGGTGTGGATCACGTTGAAGGGTCTGCAACTATCGTAGACGCCAACACGGTTAAAGTGACTGGCGAGAAAGGGGAACAAACCCTTAGCGCCAAAAACATCATTATCGCCACCGGCGCCCGGCCGCGTGAGCTTCCTGGCCTTGAGTTTGATGGTGAGAAAATCATCAGCTACATCGAAGGGATCATGATGGACCGCTTGCCAAAAAGCGTGGTTGTGGTTGGTTCTGGTGCTATCGGCGTTGAGTTTAGCTATATCTGGGCCAACTACGATGTGAAGGTAACTATGGTCGAGATCGCTGACCGGATGTTGCCGCGCGAAGAACCAGAAGTAAGCGCTGTGATGCAAAAGGCATACAAAAAATTGGGCGTTGATTTCAAAGCCAACACCACCATCACCAACGTCGATAAATCTGCAGCCGATGGGGTCAAAGTCACCATGAGTGATGGCTCTGAAGTTGAAGCAGACTTTGTGATGGTTGCGGCTGCCTTTGTCCCTAATGTTGAAGGGATCGGCTTGGATGCGGCCGGCGTTCAGCTTTCTGATCGCGGCATGGTTGCGGTTGACAATCAAATGCGCACCAACGTACCAAACATTTATGCGATTGGTGACTGCACCGGCGGCGGTGGCAAAATGTTGGCCCACGTTGCATCAGCGATGGGTATCGTCGCGGCCGAGATTATCGGCGGCCATGAGACGGTCGAAATCGACTACAAAATGGTTCCGGGTGCAACATATGCTGTGCCACAGGTTGCTAGCTTTGGCTACACCGAAGCGGAAGCGAAAGAAGCTGGCATGGAAATTAATGTCGGTACCTTCCCGTTCAGCGCCAACGGCCGAGCTTTAGGTATGGGTGAAAAAGAAGGCTTTGTCAAAATCATCTCTGATGCCAAATATGGTGAGATTTTGGGTGCGCACATGGTTGGGCCAGATGTGGCTGAACTGCTCCCAGAATTGACCTTGGCGCAGCAAATGGAAATGACGGCCGAAGAAATCGCCCGTAACATTCATGCCCATCCAACCTTGAGCGAGGTGATTATGGAAGCCGCTCACGGTGTAGAAGGGCAACCGATTCACATCTAGTCAGACAAGAGATTAGAGATAAGAGACGAGAGAATTGCACCCTCGCCTCTTATCTCTCTACTCTCCTCTCTTTTCCCCATGTCCCTCCTCATCATCGGCGCATGTCTCATGGATATCAAGGGTAAGCCCCAAGCTGGGCTTGAGCCTGAAACCTCTAATCCTGCCAATATTAAAACGACGTTGGGAGGCACTGCCCGAAACGTGGCTGAGAACTTGGCCCGGCTGGGTGCCAGTGTGAAGCTGATCTCGGCCGTGGGTGATGACATGGCAGGGCGTCAGATTCTTGAGAAGACATCAGCGGCCGGGGTAGACATTCAGCAGGTGCAGGTCGTTGATGATGCCAACACCGGGAGCTATATCGCCGTGTTAGACAGCGGTGGCGGATTGTCCGTTGCACTTGATGACACACAGGTGATGAGCGCCATTACCCCTGATTGGGTGTATAAAAATCGTGGTTTGATCGGTTCTGCCAGCATCGTGATGGTCGATGGGGGAGTCAGCGAGGCGACTCTTGAAACGGTTGTACGTGAGGCGAATAAAGTGGGAGTACCTGTTTGCGCAGACCCATCTTCAACCCGCTTGGCCACCCGTCTGTGCCCAATTTTGGGAGATCTAAACCTTGTCGTTCCCAATGAGCTGGAAGCGGCCGCCATTTGCAGCAATGAGTATCAGGGTTACGATCCAGATGCGAGTTTGGCCCTAGCACGTGAAATGGTAAAGCGGGGTGTAGATACCTCTGTTGTCACACTGTCAGATTTTGGTTTGGTCTATGCCACCAGCGATGAAAGCGGCTATTTGCCTTCAAACGCTCGGAACGTGGTGGACAGCACCGGCACGGGTGATGCGATTACGGCCGCGATTTTGTTCGGTATGACCGAGGGGCTGGAGATTGTGGAGTGCATGAAGCTGGGGGTTGCGGCGGCCGGGATGACGCTACAAACGGCCGACTCAGTTTATCAAGACATTTCGCTCGACGAACTCTACGACCATCTAATCGGCTAATGTGGCTTCGCTAACAGACTAATCATAGATGGGTTAATTTATGACCCCTAAGCCTGCAACACTATCCCAATCCAAATCATAAACTGAGCTGTGTAATAAGTTGTCATTACGATCGTGTCTCGAATGTCTTGATATGGCATCGATGGCGAAAATTTGTCCAATGCGATGACACTGTCAGACAGCATAAAAATGATGGACCCTGCGATCAAAGTCCATGAGATTGGTGCATGAACGGCCGCGCTAAACCCCATCACCATACTAACCAAAATATAAAGTACAACAGGAATTTTGAGGTTGTCTAACCCATCCCAAATGCGCCACGTAACAAACACACCGAGGGTGAGAATGACGAGGATCGGAATAAGGGACAATGGCTGGAATGCGGCGGACTGGGCAAACGCAATCGTATAAAAAATGTGCGCAATCAGGAACGAGCCAAGTCCCGGTACAAAGTAGTTCCCATCATCGTCTAACGCCAGAAAAATGTCACCTGCGGCCGAAAAAACCAGAGCGGCCAAAATATACCATTGAGTTTCAGCCAGGAAAGAAACTGGGAAAAGCATGGGCAGGATCAGTAGGAAAATTGGGGCTGCTTTGATGATTGCATGCCCCCGGACTCTCTCTCCTTGCAGGTAGATGTAGAAACCAGCAAGAGCGACATAAAGAATTATAAAAAAGATAATCATCGAAACGATTATAGCCTAATTGAAAACTTCATAATTCTGTTAAATATAAGTGACTATACAGGTGTCCCGTCTTGCTCCCCTCTCCCATCGGGAGAGGGGCTGGGGGTGAGGGTAAATCCACCTCCCCTAACCCCTCCTCATAGGAGGGGGACCAA
>JAHDEN010000186.1 GCA_020628815.1 Chloroflexota bacterium
CAACTGCTCAAGTGTCAGCACATCGTCTAATCTCAGATCATCGATCCCCATCGATCCATAAAACAAATGAAAATGGCTGTCGTGAATGCCCGGGATCAGGGTGCGACCCGCACCGTCAATGAGTTTGCTGGCTGAATTTTTGAAAGTTAATGCGTCCGCATTGCTCCCCACAAATACGATTTTATTCCCCTCCACAACGACAGCTTCGGCCGTTGGGTTACTCGGGTCAATGGTTTGAACTGCTGCATTTTGAATGATGAGATTTGGCATTCCCCATTTTTATCCTAATAAGCTTCTGCTGAAAAGCTGTCGCTCAAGTTAACAGAACCAACTCTTGCAAAATACCATCTGTTATTAACGTCCTAATCGATTGACCTAACAGGATTGTTTTTAGGCTTAATCATGACTTTTGGCTAGCATACATTTGCGTAATTTTAAAATAAAATGAACCTGAATATGTCAGGTATTTCGAACAAAACTAAAATCATGAACGGCCGATACATCTTGGGGGATGAGCTTGGCCGTGGCGCAATGGGGATTGTTTACCGTGCACTCGATCGACTTACGGGTGACACAGTTGCGCTAAAGCGAGTGACCCATTTAGGGGATCAGATCAATGCTGATTCTTCTGTTTCGCTAGAAGACCTACGGAAAGCCCTTGCCCAAGAATTTCAAATCCTCGCAGGGTTGCGTCATCCCCATATCATCAGTGTGTTGGATTATGGGTTTGATGGTGAGCGCCAGCCGTTTTTTACGATGACCCTGCTACCCGAGTCAATCTCGATTCTAGAGGCGGGGAAACACAGTGCTTTTGATCAACAAATCAAACTGATTCAAGAGCTGTTACAAGCGTTGGCCTACTTGCACCGACGCGGCGTGCTTCATCGAGATATTAAACCTGAAAATGTACAAGTTGTGGCAGACAGTGTGCGTGTTCTGGACTTTGGTCTGGCTGTTGATCAGCCGCTAGATAAAAATAGCTCGGCCGGAACGGTACTCTATTTGGCACCTGAAATCTTTGATGGAGAGTCTTACACACAAGCGGCCGATCTCTACTCGGTGGGTGTGCTGTTCTACCAACTTCTGACCGGATCCCATCCATTTGAACCGTTTGATTTTGGGTTTGTCGACAGAGTTTTAGATGCTGATCCAAATTGGGAGCAGATTGATAGTCGGTTGCAGCCATTGCTAAGCCGTCTGCTTGCAAAAAATCCTAACGATAGGCCAAAGAGCACAAATGATGCCTTGGCACAGCTCACCAGCGCATTGGGTCAACCCCCTGTAGAAGAAACTTCAGCGATCCGAGAAAGCTATTTGCAAGCTGCCACATTTGTCGGCCGTGAATCGGAGCTAAACGGCTTAACGGCAGCCCTGCAACAGGCAGAAAATGGCCCCGGATCAGTTTGGTTAGTTGGGGGAGAAAGTGGTGTGGGGAAAAGTCGTCTGATCGATGAGTTCCGCACAATTGCGCTTGTCTCCGGTTGGCAGGTGCTTGAGGGGCAAACTATCGCGGAGGGGGGCACGCCGTATCAACTCTGGCACGATATCGTTTTGAATTTGGCATTAAACTCGGCGCTAACTGATCTTGAAGCTGGGATTTTGCACGAAGTTTTCCCCGCCTTAGGCGATTTGTTAAACCGGGATATTCCGCCTGCGCCAGAAATGAGCGGTTCGGCCGCAGAGCAACGGTTTACTGTTACGATCACGAGCGCCATTCAAAAATATGAGCAGCCGATGGTGCTTATTTTAGAGGATCTGCATTGGGCTCAGGAAAGTTTGGCTCCGTTGCAGCAGATGCTAAAAGTTTTGCCACAGCTGTCTAATGTGGTCATTGTGGGAACCTATCGGCACGACGAGCGCCCTGACCTGCCGGACCAGCTGCCGAACTCAACCGCTTTGCTTTTAGGACGGCTATCTGATCATGAGATTTCTGAACTGAGCCAAGCGATGCTGGGGGATATTGGCGGTTCGCCTGAAATGATCTCGCTCTTAACTCGAGAAACTGAGGGAAACACTTTTTTTATCGTTGAGGTCATGCGAGCTTTAGCGGCCGAAGCTGGCCAGCTCTCAAAAATTGATCACACAGCTTTACCCCGTGAAGTGATCACCAGCGGCATCGATAGTTTGCTGCGCAGCCGAATCGAAAAAGTGTCAGCCGGAGACCAAGCTCTGCTGCGTTTGGCCGCAGTTGCTGGGCGTAAGCTTGATCTAAATCTGCTGGGCACATTTACGGCCGGAGATGAGTTGGACGCTTGGCTACAGCGCGCCTTAGACTCAGCCATGCTTGTGGTGAAAGACAACCAGCGGCTATTTAGCCATGATAAATTACGCCAAGCTGTTTTGTCTCAGCTGACCCGGTCACAAAGCCAAGAAACCCATCGGCAAATAGCTGAAGCGATAGAAACCGTCTATCCCGAGGACAGCCGATATCACACCGCCTTGCTTGAGCATTGGCAAGCTGTTGGGGACCGTGAAAAGGAAATCGAATATCTGCTCCCTGTCACGCAGCATTTAATTCATAGGGTAGGGCATTTTGAGCAGGGACGAGACTGTGTAAACCGAGGCTTAAGCTTGCTCGAATCCGATGACCAACAGCGTGTTCCCTTGCTGAATGCTTGTGCTTACTCCTATTCATCTCAAGGTGCTTACGATAAAGCGCAGGAAACGGCAGAGATGGCTCATACGCTGGCCAGTCAAATTGGTCATCAAAGCGGAATCGCATCAAGTTTAAGCCAGTTAGGTGGCATCGCTTTTTTCAAGGGTGATTACGACCGATCGCGTGATTATTATCAAGAGGGTCTTGATATTTTTAATGCCGTTAATGATCAAAAAGGGATCGCTGTTAGTTTAAGCGGGATCGGTGGCGCATACTTATTTAACGGGGATTATGAGTCTGCGACTAAATATCTTGCTCAGGGGCAAGCTATTTTTGAAGAAATTGATGATCAGGCCGGTATTGCCAAAGCTTTAAACGATTTGGGAACTGTTTCTTTCTTAAACGGTGAATACGCAACCACCCGTAACTATTCGGCGAAAAGCTTGGCAATTCGACAGGCTTTGGGGGATCAAGCTGGCATTTCAGTCTGTTACAACAATATGGGTGGCGTCGCTGAGCAGGAAGGGGACTACACCGCTGCTCAATCTTATTTTCAACAGTGCTTAGAAATCGGCCGATCGATTGGTAGTCAAAAAGCTATCGCTTATAGCCTGCATAATCTGGGCAACCTTGCCCTGTATCGTGGGGATTACCCGCAGGCGGCCGAAAAATACGAAGCCAGCACAGTCATTAAGCAGACTATTGGGGATCAGTACGGTCTTTCGAACGTAAAAACTTCGATCGGAAAATTACTTTACCACCAGCAAGAGTATGGCGCTGCGATAGAGCAATTTCGCACAACGCTTGAGTTTCAGGCTGAGCTAAATGTGTTAAACGACACCGGTGTTTGTTATGGGTATGTGGCGCTGAGCCACTTGGCTTTGGGCGATGATGTGACCGCCTTAGAAACCGCCTTAACCCATTTTGAATTACAACAAGAAATTGGATCTGATCAATCCTGGGGGTTGGTTCACTTGGCGGTTGCGCACAGCTTAACTGCTCAGGGATGGGTAAATTCGGAGCGACAGCGCTTAATAGAAGCTTTGACCGCACTAACTCAGCTAGAGCCCAGCCCAAAACCATACTACGAAGCCGCTTTGGCGATAGCCGTGAGTCATTATGAAAAGCTTCGGATTCTTGTTGATTATGGGGAGCACCTGTTGAGCGTTAACCTGCATGAAGAAGCTAAATCTGTGCTTGAAAAGGCAAAGGGTATGGCGGAATTTAGCCATTTGACCGTAAGGCTTGATCAGATTGCGCTTCTTAGTCAGTCAGTCAAAGCGGCTGACCAAAGCATACTCCCAGCTGTTCCAAAATATCTGAATTCTGAACCAGAGGCCCATGTGAAAAAACCTGACGAAATAACCCAAGTAAAACCGCCTGCGGAAAAAGCTGAGCAATATTTAGACACCTTGCTTGTTGACTCTAATTCAGCTTCAAAACAAGCGAGTGGCAATGAACGGCAGCTATTAAAAGGAGAGCCTTTGTTGGCTCGGTTATTAGCTGCCAGCCATAGAATGGCAGAATTACGCACGCTTGATCCACTGCTTTCTTTTGTGATGGATGAGGTTTTATCTCTTGTAGAAGCGGAGCAGGGATATATCGTTTTAATTTCCCCTGATGGAGAAATTGAATACAAAATTCGGCGTAATGCGAATGCGGATTCACAGCGGCCGGCATCACAGGCTGATCCGATCAGCCATTCGATCTTGAATGAGGTAATCACATCCAAAAAAGGTCTGGTTATTCGGAACGCTCTTTTTGACCCACGCTTTGCAAGTGCGATTAGTGTGATGACGATGCAGTTGCGTTCAATTATGTGTGCGCCACTCATCACCAAAAGCAAAATGATTGGGGCGATTTATGTCGAAAATCGGTCAAAGGCCGGCCGGTTTCGACCAGATGACTTGGCCCCACTCGAGTTTTTTAGCAATCAGGCGGCCGTTGCGATTGAGAACGCCAACATCAACGAAGAAAACATCCGGATCAACGAGAATTTGGAGAGCCTGGTAGCCGATAGAACCAAAGAACTTAAAGCGGCAAAAGAAGTGGCAGAAGCGGCCGCTAAGGCGAAAAGCACCTTCTTGGCCAACATGAGCCATGAAATTCGTACCCCGATGAATGGGGTGATCGGCATGACCAGCTTGCTCATTGAAAGCTCTCTGGATGAAGAACAAATCGGGTATGTCGAGACGATTCGGAACAGCGGTGAATCTCTGTTGACCATCATCAACGACATTCTGGACTTTTCTAAAATCGAATCGGGGAAACTCGAATTTGAAAATTATCCGTTTAACCTGCGCGGTTGTTTGGAAGAGGTTCTTGATCTGATGGCACCCAAAGCGTTTGAGAAAAATGTTGAACTGCTTTTAGACTATGATCAAAATGTGCCTGAAATCATAGAGGGTGATGTCACTCGTTTGCGCCAGATTGTGATTAACCTGCTCTCGAACGCGGTCAAATTTACGGTCCAAGGTGAGATTTGTCTCAGGGTGAAGGTGCTGGTGGATCAACAACCGGCTCTCATCCAATTTTCTGTGGCAGATTCCGGTATCGGCATTCCGGCCGATCGGTTGAGCCGCTTGTTCAAATCATTTAGCCAGGTCGACACCTCAACCACACGTAAATATGGTGGAACCGGTTTGGGCCTAGCGATTAGCAAGCAACTAAGCACGCTGATGGGGGGAGATATGTGGGTCGAAAGTGAAGAGGGAGAAGGTTCGACGTTTAGCTTTACGATCTTGGCTTCAACAGTTACTCCAAACTCAAGCCAGCTAGATCAAGCGCTGCTCAAATCTATTAAAGGAAAGCGGATTTTGCTGATTAATGACAATGAGCCTAGCCAAGCGATTTTGGCCAAGCAGCTTGAACAATGGGGCATTATTGTTGACAGGCAACAATCGGGCATGTCTGCATTCTTAACTTTGGCCGAGCATCATGATCAAATTGATGGGATCTTCATCGATTTGAATGCTCTTGAAATTATCGATCAGACTGGAGAGTCCGGCTTAAACGAGCTGTTGCAGGCACATAACTCACCACCACTTATTTTGTGTGCTCCGCTTACTAATAAGCCGAAGAAAAAGAATATGGAAGGGCTTTCTAGATTTGTGACGAAGCCGCCTAAGATGGAAGAGCTTTTTAAAGCGATTGTTTATTCTTTGTCTGGGATTCAACATTCATCGCAAAAATTTATAAAAGTAACTGAAGAAGAAAAGGTTCTGCTAGGAGACCAATTTGAGATAAAAATCTTGGTGGCTGAGGATAATAAAGTCAATCAAAAAGTGGCTGTCAGCATGTTTAAACGCCTTGGCTTATCTATTGACTTAGTTGAGAATGGGGAAGAGGCGGTAAATGCGCTCATGAACACCCCATATGATATTGTCTTTATGGATGTTCAAATGCCGAAAATGGATGGTGTTGAGGCGACTAAGATCATTCTTGAAAAGTTGGGAGAGCAAAGACCTACGATTATTGCGATGACGGCCAATGCCATGACTGGGGACAAAGAAAAATATTTGTCGGCCGGGATGGACGATTACATCAGCAAGCCGGTCCGCATCCATGCGATTGAGGATGCAATTCTGCGTTTGGAAGACAAACTAAAGAGCAAACAATAACCATCGATTTCAAAGTTTTTGGGGCGGAGCCTTAACAGAAAAAGGAGCTACATTCTTCTAGATGCAAATCCGGCCGTTTTGCGTTAGACTGATCGTATTATTACTGTTTTATAATTACGTTGCCTTCATAAAGATACCGAGCACTCGGTCTCACGTCTTTTAAAAGACACATATTGCATCATTCAAGAATAATTACCTTTTACGATGGAGTAGATCCCAAATGGCCCACAATTTAATACAAGTCAACCATGAGCAATTAACAGAGATTTCTGATCAATTGACAGCTAAAGCAGAAGATGTAGAGCGAGTTTTAAGCTTGCTTGATAATCCGTTTAATGATTTGCGCGGCGGAGAATGGACTGGAGAAGCTGCTGACAAATTCTTTGATGAGTATGAAAACGAGATCAGACCCGGTTTGGAACGCTTGGCTCAAGCCTTAATTTCATCAGGGACATTGTTGGCAAAAATCCAAACCGATATGCTGCAAACTGAAGAAGAAGGGGCCCAGCAAGTTTTAAATGGGTCTGCTGATGGTGGACGCGGTGAGGGGGCAGGCGGAGCCGATGGAGCAAATGGGGACGTGACTGACGCAGAAAATGCAGACGACTCAGATGCCCCTTTGCGTTCTAGGGAAGAAATGGAAGCCGCGGCCGAGGATGTCTTCTCTGAAGAGTATATGGAAGACTTTATCGGCCATCATGTCCCCGTTCAAGAGGGGCGTGAAGGTGAGCTAAATACTCTGATGGAAGGACTTGTAAATAATGAGTTCGAGGGTGCCGAATTAGAAAACGCGTTAAACGAAATCGCTGAAATCAGAGGCGTTGATCCGGTCACGTTTAGCGAAGATTATGATCGATATACTCAACTTCGAGCCACGATAGGTGATGAATTCTCAGACATAGATTTAGATCGTCACCCAGACTTTCTCGGATCCACTGCTTCACTGCGGTATGGGCAAGTTGCTGGAGACGTGTTAGGCGTTGATCCGGTATTTGGGTCATTGCTTAGCCCAACAGGTGGATTGGTAGGTGGTGGAAACAATGCATTTGAACCCGGTGATAATGACGCTGTTGGTTACCATGGGATCTTTCATGATGCGGCCGGTCATCTTTATAATAAATTTGATGGATTGGGCCCTAGTTATGAATACTTGGGCCACGAAGGGGCATTGCCTTCATCCCATTCATTTTCTGGACAGCTTGCAGGATTCCAGTGGTGGTTTGATCAGCCCGGGTTGAGTAATGAAACCAGTCTGGCAAACTCCCTTATCGCTTTAGCGTCTATGGATCCCGGTCAAGCGCAAGCCATTGCAGGTGGGATCAATTCCGGTTTTGATATTTCTCAGTATTATGTCGAGGCGGGTGTAGACAATATTCAAGCAGATGGGAATGCCTATATAGACGAGCGGCAGAGTGAATTTAACAATTCTGTAGACACTGTTCAAAACGGCTCAAACTTTCTGATCGATCAAATCCAATCTACCCAAGATCCAGTTTCATCATTTATTATTGATATGGGGCAGCGGGGAGGCAATGAATTTGTTGACTTGACTCAGTCGGGATTTACGAGTGGAGTTGACCTTGCCCAAGATCAAGGCAACGCACTAATCGATTGGGGGCAGAATCAAATTTCAGGGAAAATTGAAGGGGTACAAGACATAGTTAACAATCCCTTGGGTTCTGCCCATGAAAGCGGCGTTCTTCAAGCTATTCTTTATGCAGATCAACATGTTGGGGATATTCGACAAGGGGCTGGGGAAGTGATAGACATTGCTGGAGATGTTGCTGATTTTAGCGAAGACGTTACTAGCTTGCCGCAAAGAGGTGTTGAAGAGGTATGGGGTTGGATCACTGATTAACCTTTTTGGTGCAATATGACCTTAGAAAATCTCCAATTAAGATTCAAGTTATCAGCTGCAGAGTTACATGTGGTTTTTGCTGCGTTATCTACTCGACGGGTTATCGGGATTCCCAACCAGCTCATTTTCCCGGCCGATGAAAACATCGCCAATCAACTTTATGAGGTGGGTTTCCAAAGGCTTGTTAGCAACGGATGGCTTCAGCCTGATGGCAAAAAGTTCAATACAAATAATGAACTGTTTTTACTAGCATCGGTTTTGGCACTGCCAAGTAAAACGATTATGGTGACGCGCGGTTTTAAAGAGCAATCCCAAACTGCAACCTACTACTGTCGGGGCCAGCTTACTGTAGAGCAATATTTTAATCATGAAAATTTGTATTGTATTTCCCCTCTAAATTCTGTAGAGATGGTTTGCAAAAACATTTCTGGATTTATTGAACTACCCGTTGAGAGCCAGCATAATATTTCCGTCACTGTGCCCAAAGATCAATTTGTGGCGATAATGGATTCAGACAAAAAACTTGAGCAACTATCCGATCTTTTTGAATCTCAAGAAATTGCTAGCTCCTTTGTTGCAGCAACCCCTTTTGGGGAAATAGAGTGGGGACTTATCAACTCGGATAAGCCAGCTTCAATTGAAACCTGGGCTATGATAAAGAACGATGTGAATCAGCAGATGTACGGGTTAGAAAATAAAGGAGAAAGCGTGTCGGTTTTCTCGATTGATCAGACAAGCTTTTCTAAAAAGGTGGCCAACTTCTAATCTCGGCTACACCATTCTGACATAAACGCCCTGCAAAACGGGTTACCTGCAATCAAAACTCCAGGTCCATTCTGAGCCAATTTAATATACGATCTTAACTCGCTGTAATGCCTAAATAAAACTTGATGTTACGTTGTCTGCTCTCTAAAAATTAGATGATTTGTGTTGCTGGATTTGCCCGCTTGGCATTGATTTGTTTTGCGATATTTGCTGTTGAAGATAAAATCCAAAATCAAATGATACAATTTTGTATGATTTGAAAATTATCTATCAATTGAGCGAGGCGCAAATGGCTGAAAATCTAAAAGATCTAGGGATGTTCCAGAATGTTGAGGGGGAATATGAGGCTTATCAAACTCGTCGGGCAGAAATGGCAAAATGCCCCATGCACGGCATGGCGGCCGAGTTCCGGCCGTCTGACGGGGAGTATTTAAAAGACCCCTACCGGTTTTTTGACAAAGCCCGGACGGCCGAACCTGTGTTTTACAGCCCGATAGAAGACATGTTCATCGTGATGAAGTACGACCTGATGCTGGACATTTTCAAAGATGTGGAGACCTTTTCGGCCGCTGTGGCTCGCCATCCTGTTCAGCCGATGTGCCCCGCAGCTGCGGCCGAGCGTGACCGGCAAAACATCGGCATAGAACCTTGTTTGGTAGACGAATCACCTGAAACCCATCGACACCATCGGCGCATTTTTGGGAACGCCTTTACCCCCAAACGAGTCAATCAGATTGAAGGGCAGGTGCGTGGAATTGTAAACCGCTACATTGATGCGTTTATTGAAGATGGAAACGCTGATCTTGTTGGCCAACTGCTCTACGAAGTTCCGGCTCTAGCCATCTTTATATTTTTGGGTGCCAAAGATGAGGACGCTGTTTTTGTCAAAAAACTAGGCGGGGACAGGGCGCTGGTTAATTTTGGATGGCCATCTGAAGATGATCAAATCGCTATGATGGGGAATATGGCTGAACATTGGGCATTCACTCAAAAACTGGTCAACGATGCGTATGAAAACCCTGGGGATAATTATTTGGGTGACATGGTGCGAATGCACAAAGAGGATCCAAGCTTGTTTACGGTCAACTATTTGACCAACGTGATGTTCTTGATGCAGTTCGCGGGGCATGAAACCACAACGCAGGCTTCAGCCAACGGGATTAAGGCGATGCTGGAGGATCGGGAGCAGTGGGAGAAACTGGTCGCTGATCCCAGCTTGATTCCAAATGCTGTTGAGGAGATCTTGCGTATAGACACCTCGATCTTTGCTTGGCGCAGGATTGCGACAAAAGATACTCAGATCGGCGGAGTAGACATTCCGGCCGGATCAAAAATCATGATGATGCTCGGCTCAGGCAATCATGATGAAGATTTTTTCCCAAATCCGAGCCAGTTTGATCCTGAACGGCCGAATGCGAAAAAGCACCTTGGGTTGGGGCATGGAGCACACTTTTGTATGGGGGCACCGCTCGCGCGGCTTGAAATGCGCATCATGCTAGAAGAGCTGACCCGCCGTTTGCCCCATCTGCAGCTGGTCAAAGATCAAGACTATGAATATCTGCCGACGTTGCTGTTCCGGGGTGTTCAACATTTACAGGTAGAGTGGGATGTTGCCCAAAACCCTGAGCCAAATGGGGGAGCATCATCATAACCGCTACACCAAAAGAATATGACTATAGCTATCTGCGCGATATTTTAGGCCATTTAGCCGCTTTGATGTTTGTGAAAGCGACCGATCTCGGCATGCCCCATCTGGCTAAAATCGGGCTGACGACAAAAGAGAGCACAATTATCGAATTTGTGGGGAACAATCCTGAGGCATCGCAAAAAGAGATTGCGCGTGAAACAGGGACGAAACAGTCGTTGCTGGTTACCATTTTAGACAGCCTGACAGAGCGTGGGTTGCTGGTCCGCGAACGCTCGGCCGTGGATCGGCGGCGGCAACATGTGCGCTTAACCAAGGCTGGTGAGGGATTGCGGGCGTCAATCAAAGAATTACAGCATGTTTCAAACGGCGATTTGATTGAGGCGGCCGGACTGACGGCTGAAGAAGTAGAAACCCTCGTTTATTTAATGCAAAAGATAGCAAATTCTCCAAATTAGCTCCGATCAAAGGTTTTAACTATTTTTAGCTGACTCAATTAACATTCCTAAATCTGACATCCCATATTTGTGTACTTGAAGCACCATGATTGTTTTTGTATCAACAATCCCTTCAATCGTGTAAATGTGATCCCGCATAAAGCGCATAAAATGATCATTATCAGTGCACAAAATGTCTACATGTAAATGATAGTCACCAGTGACGCTGGCTAAAAAGTTAACCTCAGCATGTTCAGACAGATTCTCAACTATTTGTTGGATTAGATTGGTCGGATTAACGCGAATAAATACTGATGCGTAAGATCCAAGACTTAAATGATTAGGATTTACCAGTCCGATAAACTTTAAAATCCCTTCATCTTCCAATCGTTTAATCCGATTACGAATCGTACCGGCCGATACATCTAAGTCGGCCGCAATGTCAGCAAAGGTGCGGCGACCATCATCTTTTAGCTGCTCTAAAATGGCAATGTCTATGTTGTCTAATTGATTGTTTGTCATTGAGTTTTGTCGTCTAAATTAAGGGATTGCGTGTGTGGTTGAATTTAGCTGTTTGATGCCATCAACGTCTCAATTGGAACATAGTCGATGTCAAATCCAAAATACCGTGGCCCAGCACAGGCCAAACCGGCCTCTGAGCGAAACGCCTCTAGCCCTTTCATGCCGATAGCTACAATATTGTCCCCTTCAGCAATCAAGTCGTTGGTCGTCCCTAATCCACTTTCT
>JAHDEN010000187.1:0-7562 GCA_020628815.1 Chloroflexota bacterium
TATCCTTATGTTTGGAAGTTTTGGACCTTATCTCTTATTTGTTTTACCACCGTTCCTATTAGGTCTATGGGCTCAGCGACGTGTTCGCGTAAATTTTGAAAAATATTCAAAGGTTGGCACAACCGCCGGTATGAGCGGCGCAAAAGTTGCTCGCCAAATGTTAGATGCTGAAGGGTTGTATGATGTAAAAGTCGAGCGAGTAGCTGGACAGTTAACCGACCATTATGACCCTCGTGGCAAAGTTCTGCGCCTAAGCGAAGCAACACACGATTCTGTGAGCGTAGCTGCGGCCGGTATTGCTGCCCATGAAATGGGACATGCTCTGCAAGATGCAAAAGGGTACGGACCCTTGGTTATTCGTAGTGCACTCGTTCCTACCGTAAACATCGGCAGCCGTTTTGGCACCTGGATGTTTATGGGCGGTTTGCTTCTAACAAGCTTCCTGGGCTCACAATTGGGATTTTATATCGCTCTTGCTGGATTAGGCTTGTACACCCTTGTGGCTCTATTCTCGGTAATCACTTTACCAGTTGAGTTTGATGCGTCACGTCGGGCAAAAGCATTGCTAACCGAACATGGAATCTTGTACAAAGATGAAATGGAAGGTGTAGACGCGGTTTTAAACGCTGCTGCGCTGACATATGTTGCGGCCGCAATCCAAGCGATCTCGCAAGTTTTGTACTGGGCATTCATCCTATTCGGCCGTCGTCGTTAGACCGCACTTAGCACAAAATTCAATAGCTAATTGACCACAGGGCACAAATTTAAATTTGTGCCCTGTTTTATTTTTAATAAACAAAACAGCGTTTACATTAAAATCAAGCGGGAATAAGTTGCCTACAGTCCACGGGTCACTGATAATATCAATTCTGCAATCAACACATTCACAGGAAAGAGACATGAAAAAATCGATACTCATACTTGTTATCACTCTGCTACTTGCGTCGTTTTCGGCCGTTTCATTTGCGTCCAATCGCGCACCTTTACAATCTGATATATCCATTTTGCCCAATCAAGACGATGGTGGTGAAGAGGGTGAGGAAAGCGAAGAAGGTGGTGAATCAAATACCGAAACCGATTCTGAGGAAGCCGAAGAAGAGGAAGCTAGTGAGGATGAGAGCGATGCTGCCACCGAAGAAGAAGGTGACAGTGAGGAATCTGAGCGACAAAATCAAGATCTAATTTTGAACGCAGAAGAAGGTGGCTTAGTAAGCGTCTCTGGACTTGTTACATATACCAATCCATTTTTTGGTGCGGGAACCGTTCAACCCCTTGTCATCTTAGAAGATCAAGCTGGCTTTGTTGATCGGGACACCGTTTACATCTTTCCGCTTGAATCGCAAGTTCTTGGCCAAATTACCAGCGATTTTAAATCATCCCCATTTTCATACAGCATGGTTCTACCTATCGAGCCACGCGGCGGTGAGCGCGATGTGGACAACGATGATATCGAAGAGCTAGGTGTGCAAATTTATGCTCCGGCCTATTGGGACAACACCTACGGCGGTCCTTTCCTTGAAGAACGTGATATGTCTGGTGGTGGCTGGTCTACCGCATACGCATCTACGGTTACAAGCACAGAGCTTGGAGAAGAGCGCGAAATTATTGGTGGTAAATTTGTTATTTACGCACCTGATGATCAACAAAGCTTCCCGATTAATTTTGGTGAAGATGGATTGCTATTCACCGGTGATGAGCAGGAAGTCGTTGACCTTCCGGCCGGATGGACCGTTGTCAACCTAGACACAGTTCCATTTACATTTGACCGGGCTCGCAATCAAACCATCCCACTGTTAGAACCTGTGGGTGCTGCCTTAATCGATTTTTCAGACCTTTCGTACACCGAAGCCTTTGACGCTCTGGTTGAAGAGTTCCGTGAAAGCTATGCATTTTCTGACATCAAAGAGTTAGATTGGGATGCTCTAAAAGAAGAATACATGCCTCTGTTTGAAGAAGCGGAAGAAGATGGCTCTGCCATTGACTACCGTCGCGCCCTGCGTTCATTCTTGTGGGAGATCCCAGACGGGCATGTAAGCGGTGGCTTTGTACAAGGTGACTTTGTCGAAGCGATCAGTGGCGGCATCGGGATGGGTATCCGGGATGTCGATGATGGGCGCACAATTGTGAACTATCTGCTTGACGGCGGCCCGGCCGCAGATGCTGAGATTCTAATCGGTGCAGAAATTGTGGCGATTAACGGCGTTACGGTTACCAACTATGTTGATGATTCTGTCGCATGGTCAGCCCCGTTCAGCACAGATCACGTTGAGCGTTTGCAAAAACTGCGCTACGCCACCCGCTTCCCTGCTAACTCAGAAGTTGAAATCGCGTACATCAATCCTGAGGAATCAGACGTTGTGACCGCAACGCTGGCAACGGTTCAAGAGTTTGACAGCTTCTCGCAATCATCATTCTTCACCGGCCGGACCGGTCTTGAACTGCCTGTAGAATTTGAAATTCTTGATGAAGGGATCGGCTATGTCGAAATCACCGGATTCTTAGACAACCAGCTACTAACGGTTCAACTTTGGGAAAGAATGATCCAAAATCTAAACGAAAACAACATCGACTCGCTTGTGATTGACATGCGTCAAAACGGTGGTGGATTTGGATTCTTGGCCGACATGATGGCGGCTTACTTCTTTGATGAAGCGTTGATTACCGGAAATTCAGAGCAGTTTGACGAAGAATTAGGCGAGTTTGTTACTAAACCTGAAAACGCACGGAGCTTCATTTTGCCTCCAGATCGTTCACTCTACTATGACGGGCAAATTACCGTCTTAGTTGGTCCAGCCTGTGCAAGTGCGTGCGAATTCTTTAGCTTTGACCTTACGCTGCAAAATCGGGCCGTTATCGTGGGGCAATACCCATCAGCCGGATTAGGCGGTGGGGTAAATGACCTGCGGATGCCTGAAGGCGAATCGGTTCGCTACACAGTCGGCCGTGCCATTGGACCAGATGGTAACATTCACATCGAAGGTATCGGCGTTCAACCCAACATCGTCGTTCCTGTCACAGAGGAAACCCTGTTTACAGATGAAGATGTTGTGCTCCAAACCGCTATCGACTATCTGCAAGGTGAAATCGAATTTGAATTCCCAGAACCAGGGCCAGAAGAAGAGGAAAACTCAGATTCGGCCGAAGGGGAAGAGGGTGATGATGAAAACACCGATGAGTCAGAAGAAGCCGAGGAAGGAGAAGAATCAAGTGAGGTCGCGCTTGATTTCCAAGCCAGCTTAGAAGCCGGAGACATTGTTGAAGGTGAACTAACGGAAGGTGAATCTCATTTCTTCGAAGTGACTTTGATTGAAGGTGACGTGGTTGATATCGCTGCAGTGGCTCAGGACATGTTGTCTCTTGACCTGCAAATGATCATCTACAACACTGCGGGTGAACAGTTAGACTCTAACGATGACTTAGATGTGAAGAACTTCAACCCAGGCATCCTCGGCATAGAAGCAACTGAAGACATTGTTTTGATTGTTGAAATCCGTGGGTTCGATGATGAGCAGTCAGGCGCATATCAATTTGGTGTGATTCCGTCTGATGGTGCTGGTGAAGGGGACGGAGACAGTTCGAACGGTTAGCCAATCTAGCCCAAATTGCATATAATTTAAAGGCGGTCACGAGGTTCGTGGCCGCTTTTTTGTGTAACTATTGAAATCTAAGAAATAAAGACAAACTATGTCAGACGAAGTCTCGGCCGATCGCATACGGAAAGAAATCAAAAGTCGGCGCACATTCGCCATCATCTCCCACCCCGACGCGGGTAAAACAACCCTAACTGAAAAACTGCTGCTCTACGGTAACGCCATCCATATGGCCGGTAGCGTCCGTGCACGGCGGAATCAAAAAAATACCACATCTGACTGGATGAAAATGGAGCGGGAAAGAGGGATTTCGATTACATCAACCGTCATGCAGTTCCCATATGGGGATCACATCGTCAACCTGCTTGACACCCCCGGCCATCAGGACTTCTCAGAAGATACCTATCGCACGCTCATGGCGGCCGATGCGGCCGTGATGGTTTTAGACGCCGCTAAAGGTGTTGAGCCACAAACGGTGAAGCTGTTTGAAGTTTGCAAGCAGCGTGGAATCCCTGTTTTTACCTTCATCAACAAAATGGACCGGCCGGCCTTAGATGCGATCGGACTGCTTGATGAAGTTGAAAACGTGTTGGGGATGCAGCCGGTCCCCATGAATTGGCCCATTGGGGATGGGGACAGCTTTATGGGGGTTTATGATCGTAAAACAGAGAATGTCTATCTGTATGATCGTACCAGCCATAATCAATCGATTTCACCCGAAACGATTACGACCATAGACGACCCACGCATCGAAGAAAAACTAACCGTTTATCAATTTGACGATCTGCATACAAATATCGGATTGTTAGACGAACTCGCAGCGTATGACTACGATGCGCTGATGGCTGGGCAACAAACGGCCGTTTATTTTGGCTCAGCCTTAACCAACTTTGGGGTCCAGCTGTTTTTAGATGACTTTGTAGACATCGCCCCATCACCGGATGCGTATGACAGCAACAAAGGGGAGATTGAACCGGTAGAAGAAGCTTTTTCCGGCTTTGTTTTCAAAATCCAAGCGAACATGAACCCGAAACATCGGGACAGTGTGGCTTATATGCGCATTTGCAGCGGCCGCTTTACCCGGAACATGCAGGTAAATCACAGTCGCTCTGGGAAAATGATCAAACTGTCGCGGCCGTATGCGTTTTTTGCTGATTCTCGGGAAGTTGTAGACGAAGCATGGGCCGGAGACATCATCGGTTTGCCGGGCAACAAGCTCTACACCATTGGGGATACCCTATCGCTCCAAAGCGATCTTAAGTTCAACTCCATCCCACGTTTCGCTCCCGAGCATTTCGGCCGCTTAATCAGCGTTGATATCTCGAAGCAGAAAAATTTCACCAAAGGCATCACACAGCTTCAGACCGAAGGAGCGATGCAGGTCTTTTATGAAGCAGACGCTTTCCGTCGTGACCCGATTTTGGCCGTAGTGGGCGTGTTACAGTTTGAAGTTGTAATCGCCCGCTTAGAGGATGAATATGGCGTCAAGACTCGATTAGAGGGACTCCCGCATCAGTTAGCACGCTGGCTGGATGGGCCCGAAGATGAAATTGAGGCGCTACCTTGGCGCTACGGCATGCTCAAGACCAAAGACGCTGATGACAGGCTGGTTGCTTTATTTAGCTCTGCTCATGAGCTGGCCTACTACTCAGAGAAGTACCCGAATATCAATTTTAGAGATACAGTCAACTAGTGGTCTAGACCATCAACTATGCAAACAAAACAAAAAACGGCCAATCCATTTTCAGGATCGGCCGTTTTTGATTAGGTAGTGTAGAAAGAAAGGAGAGACTACGACCTACCGATTAGCCTAATTGATTAAGCGATCTCACCACTTTCATCTGGCGCATGGCGCTCAAGAGAAATTTTGCATTTAGTGAATAGTGCAACGGCCGTACCAACCGCTGCTACGCCGATCACGGCCGTGGTAAGTGGGGGGAAAAGCCCTAAGGCACCCACTGCAACTGGAAGATTCATAACTGTGTCACCAGCTTCGTTGCGAACAACAACCCGGCGCACATTACCCTCTTTCCAGATGGTTCTTACAAAACGTTTGGCTTCGTTGCCTGCATTTTCAATATCTTCTGACCAGTTACCACCAGCCTCATCTGTTGAAAGTTCTTCCTCAGTAATTTCAATTACTTCAGGTTCTGTCTTTTTGGCTTCTTTTTTCTTTGCCATATTAATTATTTACTCCGATTAAACGTCTTGATCTGCATTGCTGTTTTTACGAGTAAATAGCAGATAAAGTCCGTATCCAATTATTGCTAAGGGCCACCACGGGCCGAATGTGTCAAATACAAATAGTTCAAAAAGTACGGCCATAGAAAGCCCTACAATCGAAAATATTCTAATTGCCTTTCTCCCATTGGTATGAACCGGATGACTCAGGTTATGCCGATGGGCATGCATGAGTCCAGCTGCAAATGTAATGGGGAAAAGGGTCCAAAGATAGCTAAATGCTTCAAAGTGATTGATTAAATCAAGAACAAATATGATGCTGCCCAAGGCCACAAGAACTGCGCCCGGAGCGGCAAGCAATGCCCATCTACTCTGTTCATCACCCGCTTCTAGCTGGTTCGCAGGCCACATCAAAAGGAAGCCTGCACCGCTAATAAAAAGCAATGGTGCTATCAATGAAAAAATGTTAACGCCCGAAAGGGTTAGGGCTAGCAGCACACCGCCTGTCACAATGAGCCGAGTGGCACCTTTTGACATTGTGGTCGACAGGGGTTGCTTTTGTGTTTTATAAACTGTTTCGCTGGTCATTCATCACCTCGTAAAAGATTCTTGGCTTGCGAATTGCCAATTTATTTCACACATTGCCCAAATTCTTAATCACACAAGGCTCTACGAGGTGTTTTGCAGAAAGTTTCTCCCTCTAATTTTCTTGCTTCTATTCTAAGTGCAAACAAATATATTTTGATAGGTTAAACGTCACTCCCGCGCAGGCGGGAGTCTAACTTTTAGGATGTCGCTCTCTGCAAATATCGGGCCAAGATCAATGTTTAGCGCGTCGTTTGCGTACAGGTGCGGCGGCACGCTGATATCTGCTACATACAGCTCACCCAGCTGATTTGCCATGCCCGGCCGTAAAAATCCCTTTTTGGGCAAGGCCAAAGTTAACGTTGCATCCGCCTTAATCGCAGGGTCAAAAATTTGGCCAGATGCGGTGTCTATCCCTGAAGGTGCATCTAAAGACAAAACGGGGGACAACGCCTGAGACGCCCACTCGATCATCAGCTTCGCATTTCCCCTCGGCGCCCCTTTCAAGCTGTATCCGATAATGGCATCAACAATCAAATCGATTTCGGTTGTTTTTACTGATTCAATTTGATCGGCCGAGGCGATTTCAACCCCCATATTGTGCAAAATAGTTAGCTGATGGGCCGGGATCGGGGTGAAGCGTTCGTCTTCGGCCGTGGCAAAGACCGATACGTTTGCGCCATAATTGGCCAAGCGACGTGCAGCTACCATCCCTCCACCGCCGTTTCCTCCGGTACCCGCCATCACAACAACCCGTTTCCCGTTTGGATTCCCGCCCAAAAACTTGGCACGGGCCAAATGGGCTAAATTTCGGCCGGCATTCTCCATCATCTGCATCAACACAATATTAAAGTCTTCGATCATCGCCCGATCAACTTCAATCATTTCGGAAGTATCTACAAACGGGATGTTTTTTATAGTTGGAAAATCCATGGTTTTGTCCTTTTGACTAATTTACGACGCTGATTTTACAGCCAGAAAACAAAAACGCCCGACTGGATTCAGTCGGGCGCATATCAAATATTACTTGTTTGCTCTAGAGCTTTAAGCTGGTTCTGCTTCTTGTGGCTCTTCGTTGGGCAAGAAAGTGATCTCGAGCGTCCCATCGCTCAAAGCGCCACCACCCGTTTTCCGTTTCGCCAAAACAGATGGGAGAATCATTTCCCGCTTAAAGTTGCCGATTGTTACAAACAGCTCGTCACCCCG
>JAHDEN010000187.1:7572-11630 GCA_020628815.1 Chloroflexota bacterium
CAGCTTCACATCGCCACCCGTTACAAATGGGATGGGGATGCGCAATAAGAACGAACCATCATCTTGCTCAATAATTTCCTGAACTTTCCCTTTGTAGAAAATCTCACAAGGATCATCGTCACCAAAGGTATCTTGTGCCATTTTGGAAAGACGTTCTACCCCAACGACTTCATCTGCATAATAAGGGGCAAATTTAATTGGCAAGGGAGCAAAATTATCGTGGATTTGCTGCATGTATTTTTGCTGAGTTTCATATTTCGTCTGATAAAATTCACCTTGTGCATCATCGGCCGCCATCACCCGGTTAACAACGGCCAGATCAACTGGATAGTTGAACAGCCCCAAATAACCTAAAGCACGTTCAGCTTCGCGCATTACCATCTTTTCTGGGGTTAAAACGACACGGTAGCTGCTAATGGTTGGATCGCTCAAGACTTCTCGGAGCTCTTCAGTCCCTTTTTGCAGCGAGTAAATCGCATCCATAATCTGTGTCGGCCCTTTTAACAGACGGCCAGCGAATGGTTTAATCGCTCTAATCGCACCCTGCTCAAAGCGTGACAGGTGAGACGCATACCATGAAAAAGTGTCAGGCATCGTGAGCAAGCGAATCGTTTCGCCCGTTGGAGCCGCATCGATAATAATTCGATCGAAGTTTTTCTCTTTTGCCTGCTTATTAATGTGCAACAAACAGACAATTTCATCCATCCCGGGGAAAGATGAAAGCTCATCGGCAACAACTTTGTTGATACCACGGCCAGCAATCACGCTGGACGAAAATTCTTGGAGCTTGTCCCAATTGTTGTGGATATCAGCAACTGCACTAATTTCCTGTGCCCAAAGATTTTCAGTTACCTGAACCGGATTTGGTCCCAACTCTGTATCAAGTGAGTCAGCCAAACTGTGAGCGATATCTGTGCTGGCTACAAGTGTTTTGTAGCCCATTTCTGCGCTGCGGAGGGCTGTAGCAGCGGCTGTGGTTGTCTTTCCAACGCCGCCTTTGCCCAAATAAAGAATAAATCTCATTTCATTTCATCAGATCTGCAAATGCAAGAATCTGCTCTAATAGGAACCTGTACCAAATTTGTCTTGGGTTCTTGTTCCTGCTCAACTGAATCTGTGGCTGTAATAGGAGCCGGGTCTTCAGTACATAACAATCTATCGTCAGCGAATGTGTCTGCTAAAGGGAAAAACCCTGCGTCGCATTCTGAGTTACACCATTCTAATCATCATCTTCTGAATTGTGCAATATGGCAGGCTTTACGCCGATAGGTGTCTGAACGTTTCACAGGTTAAGGCTGATTTTAATCTAACTTTGATATCAGCCCGACCATTAACAAAGTACAAAACTGTCATTGATTCAATTAAATGATTACAAAATGATTAACACTAACGATATTCGTAAGCTCACCTACCAATATGTAGTCTGTTCAGTTGGTTCTAAAAACACTCGCGACCTTGCGAAACATTTAAAACAAATCTCAGACTATTGGAGATCCAATGACAACTTTAGACGTTCAACAAAACAAACAAATTAAAAATAACAAAAATACGGCCGATGAAAAATCGTTTCTAGCAAGAAACTGGCAAAAAATTATTGGGGCCACATTATGGCTTTCACTCATCGGCTTTTATATCTGGTATCAACAGTCAAATAATTTAACCGTTGAAGAGATGGCTTTACAGCTAGCTGAATTGCTTACCTCTCGGTGGGGAATCGCCATTTTCATCTTGGCATATCTAATCCGGCCGCTTTTTTTCTTGTCTGCAACCAACCATTTTAGCGGGGGCGATTTTTGGCCCCGTGTTGGGCGTTCTGCTCACGATTCTGTCAGCCAACGCAGGTGCGATGATCGCTTATATGATCGGCCGTTACTTTGGCGATGACATTATCGATGAAGAACACGAAACATCGGTATTGCAAAAATATGGTGCACGGATGCGTGAATCAAGCTTCAACACCGTATTTATCATGCGCCTAATCTTTTTGCCCTACGACCTAGTCAATTACATGAGCGGGTTCCTAAAGATCGACTGGAAAGCATTTTTGTTCGCAACCATTCTTGGTTCGATCCCCGGCACAGTATCATTTGCCTTATTTGGCAGTTCGATTGATATTAGCCAAGGCATCGGTTCTGCTGAATTTAATCCTTGGGCATTTGGCAGCGCCATCGCGATCTTCTTGGTTAGTTTATTGATCTCTCGGATCGTAAAATCAAGAGAAGCACAATCACAAGCCGCAGCGTAAAAAGCTACGTCGATACCGACAGACGGAACACACAAGTCACAAAGGTGGAAAAATGAGTATAGAAATCCTACCGGCCGATAACCGGTTTAATCAAACGTTGCTAGAAAACGTAAAGCCGACCAACTGGGTAAACCCAACGCCAGATGGCAAATACAATTTAGTTATCATCGGCGCGGGCTCGGCCGGATTGGTTGCCGCCAGCGGTGCCAGCAGTCTGGGTGCCAAAGTCGCCCTCATCGAAAAAGGGCTGATGGGCGGTGACTGTTTGAACTATGGTTGTGTCCCTTCAAAAGGGATCATTCGGTCAGCTAAAGCGGCGCACAGCGTAAAAACGGCCGGAAAGTTTGGCATTCATGTTCCAGAAGGGACGACAATCGACTTCAACACGGCCGTTGATAATGCGCGCCAAGCTCGTGCGGCCATTGCCCCCCACGATTCAGCTCAACGTTACACAGACCTTGGGGTAGATGTGTATTTGGGTGAAGGGCGGTTTACCGGCAACAACACGATAGAGATTGATGGTCAAACACTTGAATTTAACAAAGCACTGATTTCAACCGGTTCCCATCCAGCCCACATTCCGATTCCAGGGTTGGCTGAAACCGGCTACTTGACCAACGAGACTGTTTTTAACCTGACCAAACAGCCGAAAAGCATGGCCATCATCGGCGCTGGCCCCATCGGCGCAGAGCTGGCTCAGTCGTTCCAACGTTTGGGAACCGACGTGACCCTTATCGACATGGCGGATCACATCTTACCCAGAGAAGATGCGGATGCGGCCGAAATTGTACAAAAGCAGCTAATTGATGATGGTGTGACGCTGGTTCTTGGCGCACGCACAAACAATGTCAGCGGTGAGCCGGGCAATAAGTCGATCGCTTATGAACAAGGTGGAAAAGAGCATACCGTTGTTGTTGAAGAGATTTTACTTGCGGCCGGCCGTCGTCCCAATGTGTTGGGTCTAGATCTTGAAAAAGTAGGCGTTGAATACAGCAAACGGGGCATCGAAGTCAACGACCAGTTGCAGACGTCTAATCCAAATATTTTTGCGGCCGGTGATGTCGCTTCAAAATATCAATTTACCCACGTTGCCGGTCATTCTGGGGCGATTGTGGTGCAAAATGCGCTCTTCCCCTTCCCGAAACGAAAGTTTAGCGATCTGATTATTCCGTGGGTTACGTATACCTATCCTGAAATTGCGCATGTCGGCATGTATGTGGCCGATGCGGCCGAAAAAGGGATCGAGATTGATACCTACTCGGTGCAACGCAAATCTGTTGATCGGGCCATTGCCGAAGCTGATGTGGCTGGATTCATCAAAGTCCACACAGAAAAAGGGAGCGGTAAGATTTTGGGCGCTACGATTGTAGGCACACATGCAGGCGAACTCATCAACGAGATCACAATTGCGATGAAGCATAAACTCTCTTTAGGCGCACTGGCTTCTGTTATTCATCCGTATCCAACCGAGGCGGAAATTATCAGCAAGGTGGCGATTGAATATAACAAAACACGGTTGACTCCGCGTATTAAAGGCTGGATGGAGTGGTGGATGAAACGTAGCCGATAACAATTGTTGTGTTTAACATTCGTGTCACCTGCCGCCAAAGTCTATAATAAGTCCCCTTTATAGGTAGAGAAATTCAATCAGGGTAAACTTGGTTGAGGATTGGCATGTATCCAACACGAATAAATAAATACCTGCGAGGATAGGAGAGATATGAAAATTTACATCACTAGCGTCTTTGTTGACGACCAGCAAAAAGCATTAGAATTTTATACTGAGAAGCTTGGCTTTATTTAGAATTTTATA
>JAHDEN010000188.1 GCA_020628815.1 Chloroflexota bacterium
GCGCCATCCCCCAGCGCTCAATCGAGCGCATGTTCATGCTGACAGACCCCTTGCTAATCTGCAACGTCTCAGCAAGATCGTCTAGCGACATCGGCTCAGGATTCATGAGCAGCGTCCCATAGAGACGGCCCATGACATCATTAAATCCAAAGAAGCGGGTTAAGCGCCCCAATCCGGCAACAGTGCTTTCGTTAACTGCGTTTAAGTTCTCGTTCATACGGCTCTTCATTACTTTCAAAATATTTTGAACGTTGGGTAATATAATTATCTAGAACCTGAAGAGAATGTCAACAGGGATTGCTAAACCCCTTATGTGCTATCGGTCCCGGCCCCTGCCCAAGCTGCCAATCGGCCGCCATTCCGATCGCCACCGCCGTCCCATTCGAGGCTCTCGTAAACGCTTCTTCTCGGCTATGGCCCAATGCCAACTGAACTGCGAGCGCGGCTGACAGGCTATCCCCCGTCCCGCTCACATTTTGTGTGTCAATTTTGGCATGATCCACCATCACCCATTTGCCATCAGCAAACAAAAAGTCGGCCAATTGGCCATTATTTTGCAGGATGCCTTTAGCAATCACGGCCGGTTCGCCCTGTGGCCCGCCGATTTGCTTTTGCCATTCAAACAGATCTTGCACCGCAGGCTCGGTCATTTCCCACAGATCACTCCCTCCATTCACTAGCAGGCTCATCTCGTAACGATTTGGGGTGATAAACGTTGCCAGCGGAAACAACCACTCTTGATAAGCCTCAATTACTTCTGGCCCAAACATCGGCCGTCCACCCGCATTCATCAGCACCGGATCGATCACAATATGCTCAACGCCGTACTCTTTCAGCTTGGTGCCGATAATCTCGATGAGATCAACCCGGCCTAAAAAGCCGGTTTTAACCCCGTCAGCCCCATAATCGCCCAAAACCGCATCTAATTGCTGCGCTACAAACTCGGCCGGTAAGAATTCAGCCCCATACCACCCCACACTATTTTGAGCCGTTGCGACAGTCATCACCGCCATTCCGTGCGTGTCTAGTGCGGCAAATGTCTTCATATCGGCCGGTACGCCAAACGCCCCACACGGATCCCATCCACCGATGGTTAATAGTTTTTTAGGTTGGGTTACTTTTGCTTGGTTATTCATTAAATTGAATTCCTAATAGATAGTTAGCGTTTTACAGTAAATCAAGCCTTACCCCTTATAATTGCATCTGGAGAAGAACGATATTTATGTGGGGTATATTTTACCGGCTAAAACATAATTACCGTACTCAGTGGTTGGCCTCAACCACCGTTTTTCTGTCCCTCACTCTCTCGGGCTGCTCACTGCTTCAAGAGGAAGCGCCAACCCCCGTCCCGATCCAAGCAACGTCTACAGTTGCTCCCACGGTAGCCCCCACCGCATCGCTTGAACCCACACTGGCTCCAACTCTAATCCCACCTACCGAAACGGCTGAACCAGTCCCTGTTGAACCAACCCCCACAGCCACCGTCGAAACGGCTCCAACAGATCCCCCTGCTCCGACAACACCTCCTGAACCGGTCCAAGATGCTCTCTTTATCGAAGAGGGACAGCTAAATTTGTATCCGCCGGGTCAAATTTACGAGGGAGATCAAGTCACTTTTCATTTGGCCGTTTCTATTCCAGATACGGTTTCATTTAGCAATGTGGCGGTACGTGTTGATATAGATGGGGAGAAACTAACGGAGCAAGCTCTAAACGGCCGCAACTTGGGGCGTGAGTACACGCTGATCTTACCCCTTGTTTGGGATACAACCGGCAAAGCGGGTACCCACACGGTCACATTTACGGCCGATCCCAACAATCTAATTCAATATGGGGATGAGAACCTAGAAAACAATCGGTTGGATTATGAATTAGTGGTCCGACCGGCCGCAGAAAATTTTAGTCGGTCAAATCAGTCTTGGGTCGTTAAAGAGATACCGTATGCCCGTATTCACGTTGTTTCAGGCACAGCGGCCGAACGTGATCTAGAAAAATTAGCCATCGTAACCGAAGCGTCTATTCAAAAAGCGATAGATGCCTTGGGGGAAGAACCCCGTCGGATTTACGACGTCTACTTTATTGAGCGCGTTATCGGTCAAGGTGGGTACGCTGGTGGCTCGATGGTGATCACCTATAACGATCGCAACTACACCGGCGGCCGGATCGATGAGGTGATCGTACATGAAACGGTCCACCTGCTTGATCAACAGATATCAAACAACAGCCGCATTACCTTTTTGGCCGAGGGGCTGGCCGTATACGCCAGCGGCGGCCACTACAAACCCGAAGATTTAAATGCACGTGCGGCCGCTCTGGTGGCCACCGGCAACTATATTCCGCTAACCCAAATCATCGACAATTTTTACCCGGTACAACATGAAATCGGTTATCTAGAAGCCGGTGCGTTTGTGCAGTATTTGGTTGATACCTACGGGTGGGACAAGTTCAAAGAATTTTACGCCGACTTTCAACCGGCTTCAGATGGGTTTAACGCAGCCCGCTTAAACGAAACCTTACTAGCCGACTATGGCAAAACGCTGGAGCAGATTGAGCAAGAATGGCTCACAAAGCTGGGGGAAATTACGCTTGATCGTGAAGAGGTGGCTGACCTAAACGGCTCCATTCGCTTTTACAACATTATGCGTCGCTATCAGGCGATCCATGATCCAACAGCCTATTTCTTAGAGGCATGGCTACCACGCCCCAATTTGTTGCGTGACCGGGGCGCCACGGCCGAATTAACCCGCCACCCAGAACAAACCATCAACCTTGTTTTAGAGGTCATGCTGACAGAGGCAGAGATTTTATTGCGGTCGGGGAATTTTAGGCAGGCGGAAGTGCTCATGGGAAGTATTGAGCGTGCGCTGGACAATCAAAACAACTTTATCGACCCGTTGGGTGCGACCTACAACGAGATTGTTTTAGAAGCCTACGGCCGGGGATATGAAATTCAGCGAATATTGCTAGATGGACAATCGGCCATTGCGGTCTACACCATCAACAATCAGCCTACTTTGTACACGCTCGAATATTCACGCCAGGGTGCTGCATGGGCTGTGGCTCAGTAGTTTTAAACGATTGATTCTCGCCTTAAAGAGGCTCCATTTGAGTATTTTAGACCAGTCAAGTTTTTGAAACTTGACTGGTCTTTTTATTTTGGGCCAAGCTAACAGAGCGTGGCCGTATTGTTCCAGAACCAGTTGTAAGCGTTATATCCACCCGGGGCATCCAGGCGAATTGCAACCCGCTGGTGCGCGGCCAACTGTGGCGGAATGTTAAACGTTGCTCGCACAGATGGGTTGTTGCCTGGAGAAACGGTGCCAATCACATAGCCGTTGTACCCCATTGTTCCAAACGCGTTCATCCGCACGGTGTAATCTAAGTTTGTAGTCAGATTATTGCTCACAAACGTCACGTTATTTCCGGCCGTTACGGCGCACATCGTTATCGTTGGCGTTCCATGCCAGACAGGTGCATTGGTAGCCCTCACAGGCGCAGTACCTGACGTTCCAGCACCCCGCTGCGTCGGAACGTCGGCCGGGTTGTCGAACCCAACATAGGGCGAATAAACGCCTGAATCGAGCCGCAACCACATATAACCATAATATGCGATCCGGGGTGGAATCATGACGATCACGTCTTGATTACCGCCATCCCCCGAATTAAAGGTCCCGACGTAATCACTATATCCGCCTGATGCGCGTGAGCCCATATAGACGTTAAACAGCTGATTGGCAGGAAAATCATAGGTTCGGAATGTAACCATTTCCCCTTCGATCTTTTCAATACCAATGGTGGGGTTGATCGTTCTCACCGTGGCAGGGGGCGGTTTAGGGGCTGATTCACCGCTTCTTTCTGGAACAGTTGCAGGGGGATTGGTTGTATTATTCCAGAACCAGTTATAGCTGAAATAAATCGAGCCATTGTCTAAACGCATGGCAATGCGGCTCATGTTGTTGACGGCGGCCGGGATAGCCACCTGTGCTGTAAATGCACCACTACCGGTGTTGATTTGGGTGCTCGAAACCGCCCCATCAACCCCATATCCACCATAGGGCCCCATCCTGGCCGTAAAGGTTTGATTGGGTGGGAAATTAACCCCAGAAATTGTCACAGACTGATTGCGAGTCACAGCTGTGATATTAAATGTTGGAACTGCGGTTTGCGCATTTGCCACCATAACAGACACACCCCACACCAAAGCCAACATAAAGATAATGAAGGCATACAGCCTAAGCCGATTTTTTCTAATTGCAAACATTTAAAACTCCTTTTTTGCAGTGGTCTGATCGTTTAATCCGGTTAAATTGAACGATCAAAGTAGAATCTCACCCAAATGCCTCTCACATCATTTGAATGAGTTTAGGAGCACGCCCTCACCGTCACAGTTGATGCGCACTCCTGCTCGACCGAAGATTCAATTGCAACAGCAACGGGAAAACCTTCAGTCATAAATAGGATCTCTCAACATAGCGCTCGAGATAAGTTCGAGAATGCTATTGCCAGCTTATTGGAAAACCAACAGGCATGGCGGCAGGTCATTTTGATTAGATGGATCGATACTGTTTCGAGTGCAGGTTGTGTAGATTACCCTTGATTCTTGAAACTTCGAATCGACTGGCAGGATTGATGATCTAGAGGGTATCACCAATCTCGTAACAGGCAAATAGTAACTGTGTGACAGTTTATAACAAAAAAGCTGCCCCTCGGTTCACGAGGGCAGCTTTTGCATATTTTTTCTTAGCCTAAATGGTTGGTATCTATTCGATCTCTTCCGGCTCAACGATGATCACGTCCGGCCGGTTGGGTCCCATTCCATCCATTCCACCCATGCCGCCCATACCCATCGGCCCAAAGCCACCAACCCGAATTTGCCCATTTTGAATTCTGCGTTGAATTTGGCGGCCGACTATATCGCTAATCAACTTGCGGGTCGGGGGGATTAGGAGCAAAAAGCCCAATGCATCGGTTAAAACCCCCGGTGTCATCAGAACCGCGCCAGCGACCAAGATCATCGCCCCTTCTAGCAAGGCACCGCCTGGCATTTGCCCACTTTGCGTCTCTTGCTGAACCCGCTGCAAAACTTGATACCCCTGCTGCCGGGCTAAATATGCACCGATGATGCCTGTCACAATAATCAGGCCAACAGTGGGCAAGGTGCCAATCCACTGCCCCATCTGAATTAACAGAATCAGTTCAACAGCGGGCACAACGATAAATAGCAGTAATAATCGGGAAAGCATACTTTTTCTCCAGTCTCGGGTTAGCTTATCTCTACGAAGCGTTCAGTTGGTTTATACAATCATCCAACCACACAATCAACATTTAAGACCAATTGCCCCATTGTAACGATGGGCAGATGGGATGTGTGCGACCGCTTCTTTTTTTCATACGAATCATTACGACGAACGATGCAAAATTGTGCAGCCACAAGGCAAACATTAATAACTGTGATTTCTGTGCGCTGCGATCAAGCTCCCTTCACAATTGTCTGATTGAGCCGTGCATAACTCCCAGATGTGGCTAACCAATCACTTCCCGAGCTTTACTCGTCCCTGTAGGTGGTCCGATGATACTCTCATCTTCCATGCGGTCGATTAGCCGCGCTGCACGGGTATAGCCAATGCGGAAATTGCGTTGCAGCATCGATGTTGAGGCTTTCCCTTTTTCTCGCACAAAACTAACCGCCTGATCCCACAGATCATCGTTGCCAAACTGTTTGTGAGCTACAGCTAAGTCCTGCTCTTCTTTTAGGCTGCTTTGCATCTCTTCCCACGGCACAGAAGCAACAGGGTGGTTCCCATTTTCCATGTTGATCTGAGGTGCAGGCACATGCTCATCTTCTGGCTCTGGCATATCAGGGGCTTGATCTTCTATCGACTCGTCATCGTCCATTAAGTCAAGATCATAGGTCTCAGCATCTAACTCAGGTACAACAAAGTCACCTTCTTCATCCACCTCGGTTGCGGGTGGCAGGTAATGGCCTTTTTCAGGAGCGGCCGACTCTTCCCGTGCAGCTGTTCCCCCACGCATAAACCCGCCAACTTTACAAGAAGAGCGTTCTTTGTCTTCCTCGTTTCCTTTTAAGCGCAGTTTGAGCGGTTTCTGGCGCGCATTTGGGTTCAAATCCGGCCGTTTCACAAAGTCCCTAAAATCTTTCCAGTTCAGCCCCAAGATCAGAACCCAAGCAAGTACCCCCAACGCAGAAAACAGCACAATTGTTATCGGAACGGGTTATGTAAGTGAATGATTAATTAGCCAGTTCAGGGCATGCATTGAACTGGCTTCATTTAAACAATCTTCAAATATCGTTTAGGTTTGTGAAAGAGAGTATGAGCATTATCCAAAAGAGGATACACTTTGAGCCATGCAAGCTATATCGACTCCTACGCTCGATATTTCACTCTTTGGATCATTTCAGCTGCATCATTCGATCCATGGAGAGATAAAAGAAACCCGACGTAAAGTTCAAGCCCTACTCATCTGGCTAATGCTTGAAGACAATCAGGCTCACAGCCGGGAGCAGCTTATCACACTCCTTTGGCCAGAGATGAATCGGGAAGATGGTCTGCGCAATCTACGGGTAGCGCTATCTCGCGTTAAAAAACATCTAGCTGACTCGAATGCGCTCGAGGCCAAACGGGCAGAAGTTACTTTACACCAATCTTCTAGTCATAACATCGATGTACGTAAATTTGAAGAGCTTGTGCACCAGATTGATCATCATAGGCATGACCAGCTGGCAAGATGCAGCGATTGTTTAAATAAGTTACGCCAAGCGGCCGATCTTTATAGCGGCCGGTTTTTGGACGGCTTCAGCCTTGATGATAGTGAAGCATTTGAAGAATGGCTCTTTGTGTGGCGAGAACGGTATCACGTGATGGGGCTGACTCAATTAGGTCGATTGGCAGAAGCGGAGTTTACCCTCGGCCGTTTGACTGAAGCTGAAGCCTTGGGCCAACGGCAAATCATGCTAGATCCATTGCAGGAATCGGCCCACCGTCTGCTGATGCGGATTTCGGCCGAGCGTGGCAACCGGACCCAAGCGCTACGTCAGTTTCAAAGCTGTGCAGAAATGTTGGCGGCCGAGCTTGGGGTCCCACCTGAAGAGGAAACCCAACAGCTCAAACAGCAAATTGAATCGGGCGATTACAAGCCACGCCCAAAAACCGTTCCATCCCAGCCAAAAACTGAAAAAAGCCGCGCAACAACAGCAGGCAATCTGCCGGAAATCATCACCCCGTTTATCGGCCGGGAAGAGGAGCTAACCCTGCTGGTAGAGCGTCTGACGGCACGCGACTATCGCCTCATCTCACTGGTCGGCCCTGGCGGCATCGGCAAAACTCGCTTGGCTATTCAAGCGGCAAAGATGGTTCAAGGTGTTTTTGAGGATGAGGTCTTTTTTGTTCCCTTAGTCGGTTTAACCCATCATAACGACATTCCGGCCGCCGTGGCAGAAGCCACAGGATATAGCCTACAGCCAGAAGATACAGAGCCAAAAGATCAAATCAGCAGCATCTTGTCAACTAAAGAAATCCTGCTCGTGATTGACAACCTTGAGCACATTATTGAAGGAGCAGACATCCTGCTTGACTGGCTTGAAAAAGCCCCCAACCTCGTATTGCTGGTGACATCCCGTGAGAGAATCAATGCGCAGGCGGAAGACCTGTTTCGGCTCAAAGGGCTACCTTGGCCCAAAGATCCATTTGACCCAAGTGCAACCGGTTATGAGGCGGTACGCCTCTTCGGCGATCGAGCCCATCGTTTAAATAAAGCGTTTTGGCTCAATGAAGATACCATCCCCAGCGTGGTGAATATCTGCAAACAGGTAGAAGGTTTACCATTGGCTCTTGAACTGGCAGCCACTTCTATCCGTGAGTTTGATGTCAGCGATATTGCAGACTCTTTGGCGCAGGAGCCTGAAATATTATCGACCGATTTAAGAGATGTTCCATCGCGGCATCGTCAAATTGAATCTGTTTTTGATTATTCGTGGGGACTGCTAGCAGAGGCAGAGCAAGCGATCCTCGCGCAGCTATCCCAATTTGCTGGTGGATTTACGCTGAAAGCGGCCCGAGCTGTTACAGGTTCATCCGCCATAATCCTGACCCATCTACGCTATAAATCTTTGATTCGAGTAGAGGGGAACGGCCGCTTCTCAATGCATGAGCTGCTGCGTCAAATGGCTGAAAAAAAGCTTCGTCTTTCAAATGATCACGCCACTGCAGTTAAGAAAAATCACGCAGACTATTTCATTAACTTAATCTACGAAAATGAACGTGAATTATCGAGTTCGAACGCGGCAAAAACGGCCACCACACTCACGCTTGACCTCGATAATATTCGGACTGCGTGGCATTCGGCCGTTGATCGCTATGATGTAAAACAGCTCGTCCGTTTTGCCCCACCACTGCATGAGTTTTACACTCACATTGGCTTTGATTTTGAGCTAGAGGGACTGCTTGAAGAAGCAAAAGCTGCCTTCAAGCAAAAGCAAAAACCGATCCCGCAGCATCTTGACCACCAGCTCAATCTCATCCTGTTAGATTTAAAAAGCGGTCATTTGACTGCTCATGAATTCGAACCTTTGTTTGAAGAGTTTTTGCGTCAGCTTAAGGGGTGGCAGAGCAAGAAAAAACCGCTGTATAAGGCAAAGGCATACTATTATCTAACCGACACTTTAGAAAAAGGGAAAAGTCGATATGATTTGGTAGAAACGGCCGAAAAAACCTTGCAATTGGCATATGCGGCCGAAGACCCTGACCATTTGGGAGATGTATTGTGCGCTATAGCACACCTATATGCTCGGCGCAGTAAGCTTGACCAAGCGATTGCGCATTTAGATGAGGCAATTAAAATATTTAAGTCGACCGGAAACATTAAAGGGTTGGCGCAAGCCGTTTATACCCTTGCCCCCACGTGGAGTGAAAATGGCAGTTTCTGGAAAGGGCTTATTTATGATCGCCAAGCGGTCGAGTTGTATGAGCAAATAGGGTATCAGCAAAAATTAGCCAATGCACACATGGGAATTGCGCTGTCTTACAATTTGCTTGGAGCCTTTGATAAAGCCCACTGGCATGGCAATCAATCACTCGCACTTTACCAAAAAATTGGAGATCAAACTGGGGTTTATTACGGGTATAGCATTCTGGCTGAAACAGCCATGATGCAGGGTAACTACGCACAAGCGATTCCACTTTATTTAAAATGTGTTGCATATAGACGAGCAACAGAAAACTATATTCGATTACGGGATGAAGGCATTGATGCAGCTCGATGCTTGTGGATGGCAGGCAGATATTCAGAGGCGCTAGAAATCGCTGAGGAAATTGTACAGCTGCTTGAAAAGTCTGGCATTGACGATGATTTAGAAGCGGGGCAGATTTTGTTGGCTAACATTTATTGGGACTTAGATTGGCAAGATAAAGGGCTGACATTGGCGCTGAAAGTATTCCAAAATGACAGTGTCAAAATAATGCAAAATCCCATTCAAGCTGGCTACGAATTATACAGGCTATTTGAGCAGGCAAATCATCCAAACAAAATGGCCATCTTGGAAATAAACCATGAAATAGTGGAGCAGATGGCGTCTGAAATTACCGAAAATGAGTTCCTTCATTCCTTCTTGTACCATTCATCAGGCACAAAAGAGCTAATGGAAGCCTTTGATCATTATAATCTCCCAAAAATTGCACCGCACATTGTGCCACAACAAAAAAGCCCTTCTCCAATTGCTTAGAGAAGGGCCAGATTCAAATCTCCCGTTTAAATGAGACTAATCCCGTTCACAAACCGTCATGCCAAAGTGGTTAAACTGCGGCGTGGCAGAAGAAAACTTGTCTGGATAGATATGGCCTGCAAGGTTGTCACCAGCTTGGCAATTGACGAGATTGTGCGTCAAATAGTAATTGGCATCACCAGGAATTTGTACCGATTGATCTGTGACCAAGCACATTGTCATCCCCACTTCATCCAATCGATAGGCTTCGCTGCTATTTAAGAAGGCAGAGCCTGAGATAAATCCAAGTCGGCTGGAACCTGTTGGGCAACTCACATTCTTCCTTATCAGATATGTGGTACTGTCTGAAGGGAATGCGGTGCCGCGGCAAATTGAAACCGTTTGCGACCCGACATTGTCTGGCTGCCAGTGGGTGTTTAGCAGCTGATAGCCGGTCCAGAAGCCGGGGTACGTGTTGCCACAGCTGGCGTCTGGCACCGTCGTAAAGAACGTCACCCCACCGTTCATCGCATCCAAGAACCGCTCGCTGCCGTTTGGTTCAGGGAAGCAGTATTTCCAGAGCTGATATTCCCACGTAATCGGCACCGAATAGGTGTAAATGTCTAAACTTACCTTGCGGACATAATCCCCTTTGGTGATGTCAAACACGTCGACATACAAGCGGATCGTGACAGAGAATGGATCGGTGACCGTTTTCACATCTAAGCAAACCTGAATTGGCGGATTGCTGTTGGTCAAGGCCAACGTTGCCCTAATTGGGATACCGGTACTCATGAGCACACCTTCTAGCTCGCCACCAGCTCGTGCAAGCAGTAGATCGAGAAAGACTCGGCCGGTGATTACGATCTCTGCCCGTGGCTCGATACCGCCGTAGATGCTAGGGTTGTTTCCGGCACAGGTGTTGGCACCAGCGATCAGGCTGAGCTTCACATTGCCCCCCGCTTCGATTTGGAGCGTGACCGGTACACCTGTTGCAGCAAAAAGGCTGAACGAGAGTGAGAATACTTCAAAGTTCTGCTCAAATAGATCGATGCTCAGATCTTGGTTACAACTAAGCGTGTGAACAAACTCTTGTGAGATAAGATTATTTCCCAGTGTCACCCGTGTCCTAAATTGTTGGAAATCTTTATAAGATCGACTTGTCACGCTGGCACCAGCGACAGCGATATTGTCGTTTGGATTCCACACGTATGCGTTCACCTGTTGGTCCGCGTACAGATAGAGTCCGCCACCATATTGGTTTGATTCAGGTGGTGTGGCTACATACAAACTGCCAGGCATACGTACGCCCACTTTTTCGCCCCCCATCGCCCAGTTCCAGTTTCGGCGTAAATCAGCCTCAATCGCTTCGGGGCTGCGAGGTGCACTTGGATCGGTAACGTCATACCAATCGTCCAAAAACTCCATCAGGATGTCATAGGCTTCTTGGCTTAAGGCGGTATCTTCGTACACGTCTCTATCCAACAAAATGTCAACGATGATGTCCCACAGCCAGTCGTCTAGCGTGTCATCGAGCAAAGCATCGATCAAAATATCTTCAGCTTCAAATCCGGGAATATCCACCATCGATTCATATGCGGTTGCATTGATATCAAGAATGTCGATGGTGTCTGTGACGAGCACTCCGTCTATTTCAATCGTATCGCTGATGTAGGTGGTCAAGGTATCAAGCGAGGCTTCTGCACCCAAATTGCCGATGGCATATAAAACGTCGATCAATTCATCCACGTCGGCCGCTTGGTTCAACTCCGCAATCAAATCCTCGAGTAGTTCAGCTTCAAGTTCTTCGTCTTCAAACTCATTGACGGTAGACCCTAAAACCTTTTGAGC
>JAHDEN010000189.1 GCA_020628815.1 Chloroflexota bacterium
ACATCGATGGGTTAGTCACAATTTGGGTTAAAGATATTGATGAACTGGCGTCTGTAATTAATCAAATTAACGATATCCCACGAGTGGTGCGAACTGAAACGCTGGTGGTTTTAAATGAAAAACAGTTTTTGCCACCACTAGGATAATATTGGAATTCTGCTATAACACAGCAGGTATTTTTAATAATATTTATTTTGCGGAGAAACAGATGGCTTACAAATTAGAACAAATTCGTCGCTTGGTAACCGATGCTTTTAATAGTGACCAAGTCATAACCCTTGCGTTTGACCGATTTCGACCTGTACATAATGAGTTTTCAGACGGAATGCCCAAGCAACAGATGGTGTTGTTGATTGTCGATTATGCTCATAAGCATGGCAAAATCGAGACTTTACTCGGCTACATTGAGCAGGAAAATTCACATCAATATAGTTTATATAAGGACAAGCTCAGGGAAAATTCTACAGATAGCATTGGTGCTGTGCCGACCGGCACAACCGATGGTGACACCAAACAACCCAGCGATATGCACAAACTGCTGGATGGGTTAAAAGAAGAGCAAGAGATTTTAAGCGATTACGACCGACTGCTAACGACTGAGACAGACCCGCGCGAACGGCGCAAATTGGAAAGAAAGAGAGACTTCACGAAGGAACGTATCAAAGAGTTAAACGCAAAGGTTGGCACTCGTGGCTCTGTTGAAGCAGAAAGGGCTGTAACGTCTAATTTGCCCAGACTGCCGTTTTTTGTCGGCCGTCAACAAGAGCTTGCCACCATTGCCGAAGCGCTCGCACCCGAAACCCGTTCGTGGGGGGTGCTGATTGACGGTCCGGGTGGGATTGGGAAAACGACGCTGGCGATCCAAGCGGCCGACCTGGCCCCGGCCGCCGATTTTGACAACAAAATCTTCTTATCTGCCAAAGTGCGGGAGCTAACCCCAAGTGGGGAAGAGCCGATCCAAGATTTTCAGTTTACCAACTTTATGGCGTTGCTCAACGAGCTGGCCCATGAGCTGGGGGAAGATCAGCTCGACAAGATTGATGCAGCCAGACGGCCACGCACCGTTCTGCGTGCGCTGGCGGGTGAAAACAGCCTGCTTGTGATCGACAATTTGGAGACCTTTGCAGAAAAAGAGCGGGTACGCCTCTATCAATTTTTGCGGCAACTGCCCCCAGGGTGTAAAGTGATTGTGACCAGCCGCCGCCGGAACGACATTGACGTGCGCACAATTCGGTTAGACCGAATGTTGCGCGACGATGCGATGGGGCTGATGGACGAGCTGGCTCACAACAACGGCCGATTACAGCGGGCAACCCAGGCAGAGCGAGACAAACTGTACGAAATCACCAACGGGAACCCGCTGCTGATCAAGTGGCTGGTTGGGCAGTTGGGACGGTCGCAAAGCCAGTGTCGCACGATTGCCGATGCCTGCGCTTTTCTGGAAAAAGCGCCTAAAAACAACGATCCGCTCGAATATATTTTTGGGGACCTGCTCGACACCTTTACCCCCAACGAAGAAAAGGTGCTGACCGCTTTGGTTCACTTTAAACAGATGGCCAAACTCAAATGGATCGCTGATGTGGCAGACATTGCGGAAACGGCCGCTTTAACCGGCTGCGAAGATTTGGCCGATCGTGCGCTCCTAGTCAGCAATGAGGATCAAACGAGCTTCTTTTTACCCCTGCTGGCGGCCAGCTTTTTGCGCCGCAAACGGCCGGAAGCGGTGGGGCAAACGGCCGACCGGCTGACCGACCGTGTGTTTGCCCTGATTTTTGAAAACGGGTATCGAAAACATGACCGTTTTCCAACGTTAGAAGCGGAGTGGGAGACGGTTGAGGCGGCCCTCCCGCTGTTGGAGCAATGGGAGAACAGACGCTTTCAGCGTGTGTGTGATGCGCTGAAAAGTTTCCTCAATTTTTCCGGCCGATGGGACATAAGCCTAGAGCTTAGTAAACAAGGGGAAGCCAAAGCGGTTGCGACCGGTGATTTTTATAATGCCGGTTGGCGGGTTTTTCAAATCAGTTGGGTGTGTATACTGCGGGAAGATGGACCGAAGGTGCTTGACTGTGCAGAACGCTGTGCTGAGCATTGGGAGAAGACAACCCAAGCAGGCGGACGTGAACAGAGTATTGTGCTGCGGCTGCAAGGGATGGGGCACAGGCTGGCAGAAAACTACCCGGCCGCGGTTGAGGCATATGAAAAGATGCTTAAACTACGACGAGCCATCAATCCTGAAAGTGATGATGTGGCTATCGGATTAAACGACCTAGCCGCGGTCAAGCAAGCCCAAAAAGAGCATCAAGCGGCTGAAAAGCATCTCCGTGAAGCGTTGCGTATTGCGAAAAAGACTAACTACATGGAAGGCATAGCATATATGACTGGTAACTTGGCCGAGCTCGCCAATGATCAAGAACATTGGGCCGAGGGGGAACGACTGGCCCGTGAATCGTTGCCGCTGGCAGAAAAAGTTGGTCGGCAAGAGTTAATCGGGTCCAACTGTGAACGAATTGCCAAGGCATTGGCCAAACAAGGAAAAGCGGCTGAAGGGCTCCCCTATGCGCAGCGTGCGGTTGAAATTTTCACTTACTTAAAGCAGCCTACAAAGTTGAAAGAGGCGCAAGAGGCGTTGGAGCTGTGTGGCGGTTGATGATGGGGTCTGTCTGTTTAAGTTGGTTGGTGAATAAATTGTCTGCGGTAAATGGGGAACAGGGCGGGTAGGGGCGAGATACGCCCGAACCAAGCGGCAATATAAATCAAATTGATGGCGGAACTCGCCCGACGGAATGGCAATTATCCATCCAAACAAACCAATTTATATGAGCGTTTGGAGAGATTGTCTTCATGCCACGGGTGAGTTCCTCTGACTTGATTGCTTTTGCCGTTTGATTTTTAGAGTCGAGTATCTCCCCCCTACCAAAAAAATTGCCATACCAACCATCACACCATCGGCCAAGGGTAGGGTCGGCCGGGGCCAGGCTCTGGAAAGACTTTGAGATCCAACATCCGCCGGATTCTGTAGCTGAACGCCTTCAACTCCCGCTGGCTGAGCAACGGCTGAAGCTGGCTCCCCAAATCTCCATCGGCCCCACTTCGTATTTCACGGTCAAGCTTGTCTAAGTCGGCCAACAAATTTTGCGGGATCGGTTGCCCAGCATAATCCCACACCACCGTGCGCAATTTAGGCTCGTCATGGAATGCGATGCCATGGTCAATGGCCCACAAACGGCCGTTGTTCGCATGGTCCGGCTCCGCCTCATGATCTTCTTGGATGATGTGCCCCCCTTTGCGATCTGCGTTGTTGGTGATGACATCGAACAAGCAGATCGTTTTAAGCACGTCATCCATCGTTTCTTTGTTTTCAAAGTTGAAAAAGTGGATGTTGGGATCATGGTCGATAAATTTTTGGAGTGATCCCAATCCTTTTGGCCCCTGCATTAAAACCGTGGGGGGCACGATGTCCCACCCAGCCGCTTGGCTCACCAAAAACGCGGCTCGTTCTCGATTACACAATGTTCCTGTCGGGAAATCCCACAGCGGCCGTTCTCCCTGCCGTGGTTTGTAGACCGCTTGTAGCTCTTGCCCCTCGTAAACCGATGTCACCACCACGGTGTAGTTTGACCCCCACGGCACATAACCATCAGTTTCGATGGTGCCGTTTTGCAGATGAACTAGGATTTCAGATTCGGTCATTTACGATTTGCGATTTTGGATTTACGATTCTGTCTGCATGACATAATTGACCTGATGTGCGAAATAGTTGGCGTGGCAACCTAATCGTCAATGGCCGAGTATAACTCGGCTTAAGCTCAACGAAGTTGAGCCATCGTCAATCAGAAATTCAAAATCAATGAGAATGTCCATTTCGGCGGGGGCAAAAATGTCCGGTACGGTCCATCGATTCACCGCAGTTGCCGCACACCGGACGGCCGGATTTTACAATATTCCGAGTATGATCAATCAAGCCGCGCATTTGATCAAATGTCCCCCAAAAGCTGACCATATCAGGTTCTAACCCCTCTTCGACCAGAGCGTAAGCCACAACAATCACCCGCTTCGTTTCTTCGCTGAACCCTAATCCTAAATTGCCCACTCTAAACAGCTCTACACCTGGGTCTCGCAAGCGTAAATCCACCGAAAGCATTGCGATATCTTCTTTGGGCATCAGGCCAGGATGGTCGGCCGCAATATCAGACAATAGCCCGTCAATCGCTTCCGCAATCATTGCGGCCTGGGCTTTTTCAATGATGAGCGAGATTAAGGTGCTGCCTTGACTGCCTTGTAAATAAAAGGTTCGGTTTCCAGGTTCACCTATTGTTCCAATGGTGATATGTGTGGCGGGGTTTATTTCAATCTGTTCTGGCATAGCTTCTCAGAGACAAGAGATTAGAGATCAGAGTAACTTATTCAAAATCTACCCTTTTCTCTCTTCTCTCAACTCTTATCTTTCTCCTCTTTCTTTTTTGGCGGGATGGGTATTGGCCCATGGTCATTGATACGCAATACTCGAATCAATCCTTTGTCACCCAGCATAAGCACGCTGGCTGAGCAGGGTGAAATCACAATGCGTTGAAATAGGTCGAGATGGGTTCCCAAATAGTGGGCCATCGCCATTTTGATGAGATCTGCGTGAGCACATACCACAATCATCTCATCCCCATGTTTTTGCGCCAAACCCTCTAACGCATCAACGATGCGCACTTGCACCGCCCGCATACTTTCCCCGGCCGGGAATGCGTGACGGCTGGGCACATGCTGCACCACATGCCATTCTGGTAATTTGGCCAGTTCGGCAATTTTTTCACCCTCCCAATCTCCATAGCGAACTTCACCCACTTCGGGCAGCTGCGTTATCGGTAAACCGAGCGTTTTGCCCACGTACTCGGCCGTTTCCATACAGCGTTCTACAGGGCTTGAGTACAGCGTGCTAATCGGCAGATGGGCCAAACGGTCAGCCGCATCTTGCGCCTGTTTCCGGCCGTTTTCGTTCAAATGCACGCCGGGAATCCAGCCTGCCAGCTTATGCTCCTTTACCCATTCGTTTTCGCCGTGTCTTAGTAGGATGATGATTGCCATAGGCCAATAATAGCTTAATCAGCTTAATCAGCACATGGTCTGCGGCCGCTTTCAGCATTCAAGCTCAGAAGAATTTTATTTTTAGGTATTTTTATAATAAGCGCAGGGGGGTGAAGGCGAGATTTAATATAGGCTCCCCCTAGATATTTATTTCAACGGATGGATGAGCTCCGTTAACCATTCGGCCGGGTCTGGGACTTCACCCGGATCGGTAATATAAACTTCCCAAGGTGAGCCGGCCGATTCTTCGTTATTCTCGGCCATCCATTTCTGGAGCGCTTCATGACCCAAATTCAGGCTGTCATAAGGCCCTTTGTGGATGGTGCTGATAACATTTCCACCTGCAAGTGACCCGGCCATGATTTCATCTGTTCCTGCGGCCGGGCCAGCTACCGGCATGCCCGCTTCAATCGTAACTAAACCGGGGCCAAAGCTAACGTAGCGGGCGGTTGGGTAGCCCGCAAAAGGGACACCGTTAGCTGTTGCATATTGAAAAACCGGCACGAGCATGCTGCCCAATGCCTCAGAAATTTCCTCCGGCTTTGTTTGCTTTCTCATATACAAAAACGGGACTTCGTCAATCGTTTTCTTTGTGATTTCGTAACTCATAGTTGATCCTCTTGTTTGTGCTTTTTTGAAATCAGCTAAAGAAACTCGGTACAAGCCCACACAGGGGGCTGACCGATTAGCGATTTCAAAGTGAGCCTGATACTGATAAACAAAATGGTTAAAGGTGGGACGCTGTTCTTTGCGAAATTTGGTAGGCGACATCCCAAACATGGTTTTGAAAGCTCTTGAAAATCCTTCAGGGCTTTCGAAGCCTGCATCTAGCGCGATGTCAAGAACGCTTTTGCTGGTTACAAGTAAAGCCGCGGCCGAGCGTTGGAGCCGAACACGGCGGCTGTATTGCAACGGGCTTTCACCAATCTGAGCACGAAAAATTCGCTGTAGATGAAAGGGAGAGCGGCCGTCGGCTGCCGCTAAATCGGCCAGCGTTTTTATCTCATCATCAACTTTTGTTAACTGTGCCAATAGCGGTAGAAGTTCTTCAAGCTTTGCCATGATAGGCTGAGTTTAACAGAAAGGATGAGCTGATTCTTGACCATTCTTGCGGTCTGCGGAACTGAATATTTAAGATTGCCTAAACAAAAACTGATCAACTGATTAAGCAGATTCGCTAATTCAGCCAACTCCACGGTAAAATCTGACCCATGGATTTAAAACCGGGCGAGATGTTGCACAAGCGGTATCGCATAATCGAAAAATTAGAGGCCAGCAAATATGGGGCGGTTTATCGTGGCTGGGATATTGCCGATAAAAATCAGGTAGCGATCAAACAGCTGCGTCTGACCGATCCTGCTGTGGCCCGTAAATTTCGGAGCGAAGTGCGCCGTTTTTCGGCCGTTAAGCACCCTCAAATCCCGGCCGTGCGTGACCAATTTGTCGTGGGGCAATCCAATCACTACATGGTTTCAGACTTTGTAGAAGGGGTTAGCCTGCAGTCTTTGGTTAAACAATATATGGACCTGCCATCTGAGCTAATTGTGAGTGCGCTTGAGGGGATCAACCACCCGTTGACCTATCTGCACGAAGCCGGGCTGGTACACGGCAACATCAAGCCGGGCAATATCCGCATGGCCCCCAACGGTGATTTTTATCTGGTTGATTATGGGTTTGTCGGATTAGATCTGCCACCGGCCGATACCCGCATGGCGGCCCCAGAGATGCAGGCGCACAACGAGTTTGATTTTAAAGCGGACATTTACAGCTTGGGCGCAACACTTTTCACATTGCTCACCGGCGACCGTCCACCCGACCCGGTCAAGCGTGAGGCGGAAATGCGGCCGATGCCGCTGGCCCGCGAGATCAACCCCAACGCGTTACCCCATTTGTCGCTGATCGCCAATCGGGCCATGGCCATTGATCCAGCCGTCCGGCACGAAACGATACAAGTGTTTATGGATGGGTTAAACCGGCCGGAAAGCCGTGGTTTAGTCGATGCGTCAATCGCCATTGACCGAGACGCGCCACCGTCATCCCATCGTATGGGCAGCTTTTCAGATTTCAGCAGCGGATCACGCGAGATGCCCCAGCTCAAACCACAACGGCGTAGACGAGAGATTCAGCGGCGGGTGCTCATCGGTCTGCTGTCTATATTTATGATCTTTCTCGCCTCGGTTTTGGCGATCGCTTACTTTAATCAACAAACTTTAGACGGTGGCAGTGTCGAAGCCGCTACTGCCACAACCGAATCACAGGTGATTGCGGCCCTAACGGCCGTGGCGCCCACCATCACCCCAACTCCGCTGGCGACTTTGGGGCCAACCCCCACCCCAGCCCCGCTCGTCAGTAAAAGCGGGATGCGGATGCTCTACATGCCAGGCGGCGTGTTTCGCTACGGTAATAATGATGGGGAAAACAACGAAGCACCGTCATTACTGATCAATCTCGACGCTTACTATATAGATGAAACTGAAGTCACCAATCAGCAATATCGGCAGTGTGTTGAGGAAAATCGCTGTACAGAACCTGGTGATGGGGCCAGCTATCACGATGGGTACAACTGGCGCTCTGAAGCGTGGGACAGCTATCCGGTGATTTATGTGACATGGGCGCAGGCGGACAATTTTTGCGACTGGCGGGGAACTCGCTTGCCAACCGAGGCAGAGTGGGAGCGAGCGGCCGGATATGATCCGGTTGAGTTAAAACGCTCTTTGTACCCGTGGGGGGAAGAGTTTAACGGCAATAATTTGAACTATTGTGACGGGAACTGTCCTAAAGCGGAGCGGGATTTTGAATTTGAAGATGGGCATACCGATACGGCTCCTGTTGGCAGTTTCCCGGCCGGGCAGTCACCGCTAGGGGCGTATGACATGCTGGGCAATGTAAAAGAGTGGGTCGATGATTGGTATGATCGTGATTACTATCAAGAAGCCCCGCCACAAAATCCGCGCGGCCCGGCAGAGGGGGATGCCAAGGTCTTGCGCGGCGGTTCATGGTTTTCTGCTCGTGAGGATTTGCTAGTTACACGGCGGGATAGGCTTGATCCCAATGTGCCGCTTGCTACCGTAGGCTTTAGATGTGCACTGCCTGCAAATTAAAGTTTTTAATTCACACTTTTAATCAGTTGAATATTTGCACGAAGCCATTCATTTACTAATTGTTGAACATCGAGCCCCTTTTCTTCCGCGAGATGTTGTAAAAAGAGCTCAATATCTTCTTCCAAATATACCGGAAGATGAAATGTGGTATCCGGCTTAAAAAACCGCCCTTTTTCTGCTGTTGAAAAATCGTATTCCTTTTTCATGAAAATTTAGCTTCCCTGCACAGCATCTAAATGCACAATTTAAACAAACTTCTGCCGCAGATTTAACGGATGAACGCGGATATTATTTGAATGTTCGTTTAAAATCTGACTGTATTTGTAGCTAAATAAATTTGTGTCAGGTAGATAGATAAAAATTTAAAGTTTGTGGGCGTATGCGTGTAGTGCAGGCGCACCACCGGTGTGCCAAAATAAAATGGTTTGATTGCGGGTAAAGGCTCCCCAACGGATCAGGTCGATCAGACCGGCCATCGCCCGGCCGGTGTAAACGGGGTCTAACAAAATCCCCTCTTTTTGTGCCACCAGCTCAATAGCTTCTTTTTCGGCCGAGGTCAGATTGCCATATCCGGGTTCTGCATACTCATCGTTGATTTCGATCCGATCCACCACGTTAACCATTTCTAGCCCCAGATGGGCGGCGGTTGCAGTGGCAAGTGCGCCAACTTGCGCCTTAAGCTCAGCGGCCGAGCGGCTAACACTAATCCCATAAAGTTGTGAGCGAACATTGTAGATATGGGCCCCCAACACGATGCCGGCCTGTGTGCCACCACTGCCAGATGCAAATACGATGGTGTCTATGTTTAAAGACTTTTCTTGTAGCTGAATGCTTAGCTCTTCCATCGCTTTTACATAGGCGGCGGTACCGACAACGTTTGAGCCACCCAATGGAATTTGATAGCTTGTTTTGCCCATCGAGGCCTGTTGTGATTCGACCCGGTTCATCACCACGGCCGGGTCCTCCCCATCGGTCCAAGTGACATGGGCTCCAAACAGTTTGTTGAGCAACATGTTTCCGGTTAAATGATCCGGCTTGTCGCCGCGTAAAACCAAGCTGCAACCCATGCCCGCTCGTGCGGCGGCGGCGGCCGTTTGGCGACAGTGATTGCTTTGCAATCCGCCGGTGGTGATCACATGGTTGCACCCTTGCGCCTGTGCTTCAGCCAGCAGATATTCGAGTTTGCGCGTTTTATTGCCACCGCCACCCAATCCGGTTAAATCGTCTCGCTTAATGTATAACTCAGATCCTTTGAGCAGACTGCTCAAACGGGGCATCTGCTCAATCGGAGTTGGTAAATGAGCGAGTGGAAGACGGTTTGGATAGTTTGGCGACATAATTGGTGAATCGGTTTTTGGTTGGTTAGCGGGCCGGTTGCTGTGTAATCAAGCATTGGCCTGCTGAATAGCAAGATGGGTTAATTGCTGATCTACTCTTTACCGCTTTCTTCCTCATCCTCATCAAACCAAGGGGGGGGATTTTTAAACAGCTGGTCGGCCGGATGTGGCTTTTCGGGTACTTTGATTTCCCCATACTGTTTTTCAAAGTTGGCCACATTGGTTTCTAGTGCTTTGAGGAATGATTTTGCGTGAATGGGGGACATGATCAGGCGTGAAACAATTTCTCCTTTGGGGGTGCGTGGCAGCACTTGGGCGAAGTCGAGAATCATTTCGGCCGGGGTATGCGTAATAAAAGCGATGTTTGCATAGTGGGCTTTTAAGTCTTTCGGGAACTCGATCGTTACCCGTTTTTGTGGTTTTTTAGGTTGTTTTTTTTCGTTGCTCATGTCTATTGGCTGTTCCTTAAATAAGTTTAAGTCGGTACGGCTTCGATATTGTTCGGATACGAGCCGTTAAAATGATAACCCGCAGGGGGCGTTGGGGCGAATTTGCCTAGGCAACCTTTACGCTGAGTTTGAACTGGTGTTTCGCCACCAACGTGCTTCATATCTTCACCAACACGGTTCACATTTTTTAAGTTGCGATGCTTAGTTTGAATGATAAAATTTTGCCCGACCTGCATTGGGCCTGTGCCTTGCAGGGAGTTCACTAACCGAGACAACACTCATTTTGGATGCCTGTCTCCCTATTCATTGTATTTAAGCTGTATCACATTATGGATGAGGAAAAAAAGCCTGATCGGGGAGACCTGATCACACGTGGGATCGCACTGCTAAGCACGCTGCCGCTTGGCACGTTGTTTGTGTCTGGCACAATTATGTTTTTATTGGGATTGGGTCTTAACAGTTGGCAAACTTGGCAGCCCCCGGCCGAGATTCACTTTGTACCGGCGGAACCTACGCCGACCCCGTTGCCAACACCAACCCCTGAACCGATTAGCATTTTTATAAATGGGGAAGTAGCTGAGCCAGGCATTTACCAGCTGCCGTATGATTCGCGGGTGCAAGAGCTGATTCAGCTGGCTGGTGGGTTTACGGCCGAAGCGTTCGTTGATGTAGTCAATTTGGCCCAGCCTTTAACAGATGGAATGCACGTTCACGTCCCAGCAGAAGGGAATGAGCAAGTTGCGATCCCTTTGGTTTCAACACCACCGTCTACTACCAAGTCTGACGGACAGATGGCCGATGGGTTAATCAACCTAAACACTGCCACCCAAAGCCAGCTTGAGACCCTTCCAGGGGTAGGGCCAAGTACGGCCGAAAAAATTCTTGTCTACCGCGAAGATAACGGACCTTTCCAATCGATAGAAGCGGTTATGGATGTTTCTGGTATCGGACCGGCCAAGTTTGAAAAAATGGCCGAATTCATAACAATAAATGAGTAAAAAACGATCAATGTAAAAATTCTGATATTGGTCTTTGGATTTGTTGACACGCTAGATTGAGTTTGCTATTATCCTGTTCCGCTGGGGACGTGGTGTAGTGGTTAACACGTCGGCCTGTCAAGCCGAAGATCGCGGGTTCGATCCCCGTCGTTCCCGTCCGCGTAAAAAGGCCTCCGATTTATCGGGGGCCTTTTTGTTTTACCTATGTTTTGATGGGGGCGTTATGGACACCTTGTAGACTCAGCTTGCTATTTTTGTCTTTAAGTTGGCGCAATTTGATATCCTTTGAGCAAGAGGCTACCAACCTCTGCTTTGTTCTAATTGAAATGTGATCTTATTAAGCTAACTGTAAATTGCTAAGGGCAGTTTGCCATATGGGTCGTTGGTTGATAGTTCTGGCTACAGACCAAAAATTATGCACACCTTACTTTCCAATCATAGCATTCATGACGTTAAGTGTTTCAAACATATTTCCGCGCAACCGGCTTAGCTTCGTAACTAAAAGCATATCGCTAGAATTAAGCTTCTCAATTAATTCGACAATCTTTCAATCTTTGGTATTCTTTTGCGAGGAGATCTCAACATCAATGAATTCATCGACGTGG
>JAHDEN010000190.1 GCA_020628815.1 Chloroflexota bacterium
CTGCTCCAACTTTGCCCCCACCCGGAATCGCCTGCTCAACTCCGGCCGAAACAGCCAGCATCAGTTTAGCCGATGGCAGTTTTGGTTCTGATTGGGAAGCACTGACCCTTGATAAAGGGGTGCGAAGCGATGTGAAAGCGATTGATGTGAAAGTGACCTCTAACGGAGGGGCGGGCAACATCATTCACGTTGTGGAAGAATGGTCGAACCCGGACATTGTGACCCACACGATGCCGGACGGCCCTGTGACAGAACGCATCAATTTACCGGCCGGATCAGACGCCCGCTTACAACTTTGGATCGAAAATGTGGAGCGTGTGGCGTATGACGTTGAGCTGTTCCTCTGCCTCGAGACATCGACACCACCAACCGCCACGCCGACGCCAACACCGGCCGATCCAAACAACCCGACGCCAACCCCAACGTTTACACCAACACCGGCCCCACCGACCGGCAACATCCCCATCCCACAGCCAGCCAATCAGCCAGCGGGTGATTTTGGTTCAACGGCCAAGAAATCGAGTCTGCCACCGGCCGACAAACAGAGCGACGGCTTTGGTGACTGGCCCAACAGTCACTTGATTAGCGAATGTGTGGCAAGCCATGACCAGTATTGGGTCTATGGCCCTGACGGGGATGCGTACCACACATGGCATCCGGTCACCGAGACGATTACCTTGAGCAATGGCTCCAGCCATCTGTGTGAATACGGCCATGAGCATGGGAGCAACCCATATAGCTCACCGATTTTTGAATTGTTTGGTGGCTGGCCCGCCTTTGGTTATTTGATGGCGCAACAGCCAAATCAACACGGTCACCCGATGCATCGCCATGAGGATCATGTGGGGCACAAAGTTAATGTGGCGAGTTTTGATGCGGCCAAAGGGCAGCCACAGCAAAAAGACACGGTGCTTGAGGATGCAGGGTTTGACTGCCACTTTATTTCAAAAATCCACCAAGGAGCATGGTCAGACGATGCGCTCACAAACCATCTGCACGAATATTATGTGGCGGCCGCCTGTGACGACAGCCCGCAGAGCCAATCGGCTGGCGGCACAACGTGGTTTTCGATTAAGCGGATGACCCCGTTTGGGTCTCCCAATACGTTTGTAGAGATTTGCCCAACCTATCAACCGTTGACCGTGCCGGTCACATCGATTATCGGATTTGATGGGGTGACACCGCTCACAGCCAGCCCCATCACCCAACCGCCTGGCAGCGGCAACCGTGAGTTCCAATGTTTTACCGGCGAGATGGAGGTAAAAACCCCAAGCGAAATGACACAGCCTAATCTGTGGACGGGAGAAACAATAATTCAAACGGGGACAGGGTCGGTTAACGTGGCTCCGTACTACGTGGTGAAAAACGCATCCCGTATTTTGGACAAAACCAACGGGGTTTACAGTCTGCAACGGACAATCGACTATTGCTATAACGATAGTGGCGACCCTCAATTCACCGATGCGTATTGTAGCGGTGTGCCGCAGGTCAAACCGGCCTGGGATGACCCATCTTCGCCGTTTAAGGGGACGTTGCGAGCGGTTAACTTTAAGCGGTTCCAGATTTACAACAATGGGGGTAATTCTGAGATTTGCACCGATTATTTGGGCAACTTTGTCCGTATCGCAGACTCACCGACGGCGTGTGACACGGCCGCTGGTGAGGTGTATCAGGCGGTTTCGGCCGTGCGGAACGATAACACGTGGTCGGCCGGAGTGAATGGTTCACTCTCTGGGGCAACGCCGCATCCGACCGATGCTGGCAAGTTCATCGCCCCGGGGATCGGCTTTGAGCACTTAGAAACGCATGATCATCCCAGCGTGCGCGGCCGGAATTAATTGGCCGTTTAGACGAAAGAGGCGGGAATAAACGATTTTCTACGTAGCACAGACTCTTCCCCGCCTCTTTCGCCCCTACTTAGCATGTGTTACGACCCAAGGTAGAGATGAAAGGGGGCGGTATGATCTTGTCAAAACGGCCCAATGAGGCTCTGCTCCCTTACATCTTAGCTGAGTATATTTGTAGTGATTTGTCTGTCTTGCAACAGCTCATCAACCAACTGGCTCAAATCGTTAAAGATGTAGGAGCCTACATCATACAAAAATCGAGCTTGAAGCAATGGTTTTAGACAGGCTGATTCGTGCTGATTTATGGCATAACCGTTCAGCATGTGCGGCATGGCTCCCGCCCGAATTGCGTTTTGCTTTGGACTGTGCAGGTCGTGCATCAGTGTGCGGGCCAACTCTTCAAGATAAAAGGCTTCTCGAAAATCATCGAAATCGATCAGGGCCGTCAGCTTTTCGTCGGCCGCAAAAAGCAGGTTGCCCAACTTGATATCGCCATGGATAAACCCCTGATCCAACAGTTTAATTTTGCCTAACGAGTTTTTAACTGTTTCTGCCAGCGGAGCGAGAATTGACAGCTGATCGGCCGAAAATTTGGCTGAGACAGAATGATAGGCGGCTAAATAATCTTCGGCCGTGTCCCCTTCCCACGTTCGGGTTGGTGCCTCGTTAAACTGTTGTGATGCGTTTCGGGTTGCTCGTAACAGGTGGCCTGTTTGGGTAGCGATTTCAGGTGTGTAAATGGGGGGATGGCTCCCATAAATAAAGTCAAAAAGGGCGAAAAAGCGGCCGTCTGGCCCGCTAAAAACGGTTGGCCCTGACTGACTTTTGAACGGCCGAGGGGTTGGCACCCCGTGATCTGCCAAGTGGCTGATAAACCGGTGCTCCTGCTCGATTTGTGTTTGATGGCGTTTGCCGGTGGTTGAATGCTCTTGGCTGTAGACCCGCAGAATAAACTGGGACTGTGAGTGGCTGACTTTGTAGTTGTTGTTCTCTTCGCCCAAAGCGATCGCTTCGATCTTGGCATCTGCAAAACCGAAGCGATTGTGGAGAATGTTTGTCCAGTTGGTGCTCAACTCAACTACGCTTCCGGCCGGTTGATTTTTGCTGTGCCGTTCGAGTACTTGGGAGAGCTGACTAAATCTTTTTCACTTATCTCAGCAGCAGATTCAGTTTCAGCCCCGTCGCTTTTGGGGGCAGGTTTTACCGGATCAGTTTGCCCTAGCTCGGCCAAATACATATTGCGTACCGACTCAATGTGTTTATCCAGATCCTCGACCCGCCAATCTTCAATTGGCACAGCGGGTAGAACGACCACTTCAACGGCCGTGGCGCGCACCACGGATGAGCCTCTCGGCATCGCATCGTGGGCATTGGTGATCACAATCGGCACAATCGGAACCCCGGCTTTCATGGCGATATGAAACGCCCCTTTTTTAAACGGCCCCAATTTGTAATCGTAGCTGCGCGTTCCTTCTGGGGCGACGGCGATTGAAATGCCGCTTTTGAGCGTTTCGGTGGCGTTGTCCATCGATTCGATCGCTTTTTTGCGGTCGCTGCGGTCAACAAACACAATTCCGGCCGCCATCATGAGCGGCCCCAGCGGAGAGTATTGCAGCTCTTTTTTGGCGACGCCGGTCGCATCTTTGCGCAACAGTTTTGCCATGATGAAGAGATCGGTGCTCGACTGATGGTTAAACAAAAAGACGGCCGGGCGAGCGTTCCACATGTTTTCCTCACCCTTAACCACAAGTTTGACTCCGGCCGAACGCAACCCCAAATCACCAACCGTCTCCATCATCGTGTTGATGCCATCTTGCCAAGACAGGTTCATGGCACCGGTCGCTGCACCGCGTAACGCAGATGGGATGATGCTGCCAGCCAGCATACCGGTACGCACCATGCTGCCCATTCCTGGCCGAACGTTGCCATCAAAGCGCATCACGGGCCAGTCTCGCTGGAAGGCGATGGCGGCCAGATCTACGTCTGGGTTGAGCGGTCGTGGTCGGCCGACGATTTCAAACAGCGGCATGTCTTCGGCACTGTCAGAATAGAAATAGCTTTTGGTTAAATCGAGATTATGATCTTTGGCCAGTTCCCGCGCGGCGAACGCTTTCCCTTCACCCCAACAGGCGGGTTCTACGATTTTGCCGGTAAACTTGCCGTTCTTGACTTCCATGCGGGTACACATCACATGTTCAATGCCTAAGTCTCGAGCAACCGGATCAACCTGATACGGTGTGGCGGCCGAAATGATCGCCACCGTATGCCCTTGTGCCAAATGGGCCGAGACTAAGGCGCGTGATTCTGGATAGATGGCTTGTGCCAAATGTTTGGTGTAAACCTCTTCCCCCACCTCGATAAAGACCTGTTCTTTGGTCCCCTGCACCCCTCGGGCGCTGGTAGCAGCTAGGCCTGCAAAGTTGCCGTTCCCCATCGCGTAAACAAGCACCCCGCCAAACTGAGAAACCACCTCTTGGGCCGACATCTTGCCGCTAAATACCCGGTTTTGTACAAACTGTTTGGCGGAAAATCCGTTGATCAAGGTGCGGTCAAGGTCAAAGAACGCCCCGATGTGTGAGCCAGATTCACTGTTTTGAATATCGCGCGTTAAGCTCTCGGTTTTAGAGCCAGGCACAATGTCACGCTCGCGCGGCACGTCGGGCGCAAACGCCTTCGGTCGGTCCATGGTGATGGCTTGTAACGTACTCATCCGGGCCGCCACATCATCTAGTAGCGCCATGAACGCATGGATCTCAGCCTCTTTTGAATCGTCTTTTGTGGGGACCAATCCCTTATTTTGAGCCAGCCGGATGCCGTTCAGCATAAACGGTTTAGACACCGCCTCGACCCGCTGGATTTTGCCTTGGAAGTGCATCTCTTCACCCATGTTTAGACAGGTTTTCAAAAAGCTACTTTCGCTAAATGGCTTGTTGGTGTCTAAATTAAGCAACGCTTGGGCGACGATACGATACGCTTCCATGTAGGGATACAAAACAGATTGAGTCACTAAAATCTGTTGATCACGCAGCATTTTGTGGGTTTTGACCCCTTTACCCAACATTTTTTGTTGCCAGTTGGGATGCAGGTGCTCAAGGTCATTTTCGATCTCGTCTGAAAACTGCTCTTTGCGGCTGTAGAAAAATTCAAATTTGAACAGATCGCGCAGACGCATCACCTCTTTCCAGAATGTGAGTTGGCGATCTTTCGGTTTAACGTCGGCCAGTGAGACAAGGGCCAGTTCGATAAAGGCGCGGTTGACCAAATGTTGTACCGCCATGTTGGCATAATAGACGGCCGGTAAATAGTGGGACGAACTGATTGAATACCGAGCCTGCACCCCACTCCCTTGCATCGTCACAATTTGCGACTTCATCAACAAATCTAGGGCGATGCGAACCACCTCGCCGATCGGCTTGCCCCGGTCCACAAGGGCATCATCATCGTGGCTTTCGATCAACTGCATCAGGTTTGCCACATCACTTTCCAGCGCCCGTTTTGTGAGTGAAAATTTGCTCAGCAGCACCGCACACACAAGCGATGTGGTTGTGACGGGGGTGATTTCGTTGATGCGATAGGCGAGTTCAAAGGCGAATTTTGGCAGCTCAGAGTTGCTCTCCGGAAACATGTCTAAAAAGCTCCCTTCTTCTGGCGCTGCTTTTAAGGCATCGGATTCAACCGGATCACCAAACCGAATCGAGATTTTGCCTAAATCATCGTTCATTTCGCGAACATAGTTGATAAACCACGACAGGCTTTCGGCGCTCTTCTCTTGGCCACGCCCTTCGGCCGTCATATCTTTCACATCTGGGATCAGATCATACACAACTGAAACCGGGATGTATTTGACATCTTTCTTGGTGTACTCGGCCGCCTCTGCAATATATTTTAGGATGCCCATTTTCGGCCAGACCAGCTTGCCCGTGCGCGAACGGGTCCCCTCGATGGCCCACATAAAACTCCCTTTGGCCTTCACCACGCTGGCGATAAAGTGGCGCAAGCTAACTTTGTAGGTGGGATTGTCTGCAAAACTCCGCCGGATAAATATTGCGCCTAGCCTGCGCCCCGCCTGTGCAAGGCCGGTAAACGCCATGTTGATGCCCGCAAATGTGTACGGCAGTGGGAGCCCGTGCCGGATCAGAACTACCGCCAAAACCGCCATGTCGATATAGGTTTTGTGTGTCATCACAAAGGCGATGGGGTGCTTGCGCATCAGGCGGGCCAGCTTTTTGATCTGGTCAGGGTTGATGTCGATGGTGCGGTCATAGCCTCGCTCGAGCATCATTTCTGCCAAGCGCAGTGCGATTGTCTGCGTGGTGGGGTCTATCTCGGTATAGAGTTCTTTTAGGTAAGTGTGTGCGTCGTCGAGAACGTCGGCCGGTTTGCGGTCGGTCTTAACCGAAATCTCGGCTAGGGTCTTTAAAAATTTCTTGTCTTCTAACAGATTGTGCATCCGATTTTCCTGTGGGCACCACTTGTAGCAACTGGGAACTTAGATTGTAGCGGAAAACGAAAAGGATGCAGGTAGGACTAGCATAAGAAGTGGTGACGATGTGCTAACGGCCGATTTGTATGCTCCTATCAACTTACTTATTTAGGAGAAATCAAATGACCCGATCAGCACTTAAATATCGTTTTTGTTATCCGCAAATTGACCGGCATCACGTAGTTGATTTTCTGGGAACTCAGAAAGCTGAGCTTTATTTACAGGATGAGTCGGCCGTTCATCAAGTGGCTGATCTTGTATTTGAGAATGGTGGGGTTTTTGCTGGTTTTGATCCAGCTAAGAGATTGCAATCGATGCTGGGGTTCTTTTTTGGAGATCCGGCCGATGAATTTTCTGACAAACAGCTGGCCTTTTTATACGTTGCGGCCATCTCTCCGAATTTTCGCCTGACCCGCGCCTTTCATGTTGGATTAAAACAGGTGCTTGGTCAATTTCAGGAGATGGGGCTTGAGTCGATTCGGATGCAGGCAAAAACGACTGACAAATATGCGAACAAGCTGTACGGCCGGTTTGCCCGGCCGATTGGTGAAGGGTTCAGCCTGCGCGGCCAGCCGGTGATTACCTATGGCGGTTCAATTGAAGAAGCTCTTGCTTATTTTGAGCCAAAAAAGCGAGAGCCATCCATCTCAGAGTTTAGACATGTGCCTATAACATTGTCTGCCAGAAATGCCAAACACGAGGCCGGGCTGATGCCGGTTCAGCTTTGAGCGGAGCCACTAAAAATCTAAAAGGAGGTGACATCATGCCACGTATTCCAATGCCAACTACCATGCCATAACTAACAAGACGGAGAGGTGCTCTGTTGATTGAGCCCCTCTCCCAATTTCATTTCGAAAAAATTAAACAATAAATTTTTAAACAGGAGAAAACAAAATGTTTGACGTTTACTACGAAACTTTTATCAAATGCCCACCAGAAATGGTATTCAACATGTTCACCACCCCAGAAGGGATGTTAAAACACACGACCTTTCTTGAAGCTGAGTGGGAAACCCCAGCTCCCCACGGTGTGGGCTCAGTGATGCGGCTTTCATCCCGCTTTCTCGGTCGGCTGAATGAAACCCGCTCAACAATGGTCGCTTGGGAAGATCCTAATCTGCTTATTTTCACCGCGGCTGGAGAGGGTGGAAGTTCCTCTCGGATCGAGCATCTAATGGAAGCTAAAGATGGTGGCACCTGGCTTGTGATTAAAGGGCAAGTGGAAATGGGAGGCATGTTTAAGCTGGCTGAGCCTCTGTTAAAAGGTCAGTTTGATAAGCGCATTCTGGCCAATTTAGAAACACTAAAAGTTATTTGTGAGTCGGAGCAAGTGACCGCTTAATGAGTTGGTGAATGCAAATTGTTCAGCGGGTGCGAAACGAGCACTTAAACTCGCATTGCGTAGTGCGTAGAGTTCTGCATATCGCTAGCTTCTACGCACCACGCGAGACGGTCACGGCCGAAGACAACGTGATGGTTCCTTCGGTTAGCTGAAGGGCCCTACATAAGGAAAAATGATGAGTAATCAATCAAATTTACCGAAGATCATTTCAGTTGTAGCCGTGGCTCTTGGCACCCTCGATATTATTCGTGGATTGATGCACACGGTCTTTTTAGAATATGCGGCCGGGACCATCGCAGGGCTCAATCTCACATTGCCCAATGCTATTGATCAGTTGCAACTAATGGCTGCATTTGGGGCCTCTAACTTTATTACCGGTGCAGCATTGATTATGACCGGCCTTTATTTTCGCAAAGGGGCGCATCTGCTATTCGCCATTATCCCTGCGTCGTATGCGATCATGATTTTCTCGCTGCGCTACTATCGCACCGGGTATGAAGCCTCACAGGCTAATTGGGGTGGCGCGCCGATGATGCGCATTTACCTGTTGGTTTGCATTGCTGTTTTTGTATACGGGCTTATCTATCAAATCCGTTCTAATGTGGTTGAACAGCAAGCTGACGGCCGGGTTATGACTTGAGGAGTGGATGATGAATAACGCACGGCTCACTTGGGTAATATTCCCTGCGGTTAGCGCCGTTGGACTGGGTATTTTGCTTGGCGGCCGCCAACTTGTACCGGCAGCGAAACAGACATTAATTGTGCTGGCAAACGGGTGCCGCGATTTAACCCACGCTGGCCCGGCCGACTATTTGTCTCTACTGCAGCTAAACGGCGTGTCACTAACAGCAGCTTTCTGGCTGATAGGGGGTGGGGTCCTGCTTTTTGTAGGGGGAAGTGGTGTGTACGCCATTTACAAAAATTGGGGATTTTTCAGTATTTTGAATTGCTACTGTAATTTGCTGGCAGAAAGTGCGGTTGTTTTTCTGCCAAAATGGCTAGCTTGGACACTTTTTATTCCGATTAAGGTGCTCTTTTTTCTGATTCTGCTTATCTTCTTGCCAATCCAGTATGTGTTGCAAAAGAGATAAGTAAAGCAAAGGGCAACCTGTATATGGCATCAAAGAATTTCGTTTTCATATGGCTAAACTTATTTTTTGATTAAGCAAATTGTTTTGCAGAACTAAGCAGATAATCAAGCACTTGTACCGTTAACTGTGCAAAATCTGTGGACTTGCCCTGATTAAAGATAGATTGATATTTGGCTTCTCCTAATCGGGTTTTGCAATTTGACAAAGTTCGTTCAGTTAGCTCAAACTCATCTAAAAACCAGTTTTTAAGTGGGGTTTGATTTTTGCCACTCGCTATAAGTTGTACGGCCAGCTCCGGTTGATTTGTTTCTGCTAAAACGTGGGCCATGGCTGGAACCAGATAGGTGAGAAATGAGCGATCGGGGAGCCTTTGCATCTGTTCTGTGCTTATCCAGAGCTCTTGCAGTATCGAATAAGCATAGTCAGTTTCACCCAGCATGCAGGCTGAATTGACTAGGGCGATTTGATTAAGCTCTATTGCACCAGGCCGATTGGACCAATTAATCCCTTTGATCGCAGTTTCGAGTGCGAAACTATATCGGCCTTTTGACAATGCTAGGATGGCATCTAGACTAGAGATCAGGGCATTGACCAAAGGCGTTTTCTTTTCCACCCAAAGCTTCGCAGCTTGTTCCCGATATTGTTCGGCAAGTAGCGTTTCTCCTTCGATTAAATTGATAAAACTGAGATAGATTTTACTAAAGATAAAACCGGTGATAACTTGACCGCTGGTTCTGATCTGTTGACCGATTTCTTCAACCTGTAAAAAACGAAGTTTTGCTGATTCGATATTCCCAACCCAAAAAACATCAGCCGCCCCCAAAATAACCAAGCTCAAAGCGGTAGTTAGTTTATCTTGGTTTTCCCGGCCGAGTTGCAGGGCGCCATGCATTGTTTTTTTCCCGTTTTTAATGTCACCCGCAATGAAATAGAGTTGCCCTAAATTGGTTAAAGTAGCGCCTAAACGAAAATTGTTTTGTTGACTGCGGTGAACGGCCGCTTGTTTTTCAAATAGCTCTATGCCCCGTTTCATGTCAAACTGCTGTAGCGCCATCACCGCTTCCTGATGCATAACAATGGCCAGTTCAAGATCATTATGGGGATGGGTAAACAGATCTTTTAAAGGCTGAAGCACATCTGGATTAGGTAGCTTGTATAGATGGGTGAGTTCAAACAGCCGGTTGTTTAAGCGGCCGCGGAGCCTAAGTAATTGATCTTCGCCTGTTTGGGGTAAGTGGTCTAAGGCGCGATTAAATTCTTGCACGCCATCCTGTTCCCGACCGCTGGTAAAGAAGAACAAAAACAAAGACTCGAGCACGTTTGACAACGGGTCAACAGATCGGTTCTGGAGGGCCCAGCGCCAAGCGGCGCGCACATTGGCAAAGTCGGCCGCGATATCGCTAATCGCCTGCTGCTGCTTCTCCCCTTGAAACCATCTGCCCCTTTCTGCAACCTGACCCAAATAGTAAGCCATATGGGTGTTTCGCACGATCGTTGCCGTTTCACGGCCAAACTCATCTAATTGACCCTCGCTTACCTGCCGGAGCAGTTCATGGATGAAATACCGGTTGCGAACGGGGTCAAAGGTTAACAGAGATTTAGATACGAGACGGGCCAATTGACGCAGTGAAGCACCGGTCACAGCCTCGGCCGCTTTGCGCGAAAAGCCCCCCCGAAAAACGGACAGCCGGGCATAGGTTGCCCGCTCATCGTTTTCTAGTAGCCACCATGTATGGGCAAAGGTCGCCTGCATACTGCGTTGGCGAGGAGGTAAATCGATCTGATTGGTTGATAGAAAGCCGATGTCTTGTTCAATTTCATCCGCAATTTCCTGAGCGGAAAGACTATTGATCCAACCGGCCGCCAGCACAATGGCCAAAGGTAATCCTTCAACCAATTGGCAAATTCGCCGAATTGCATCGATTTCGGCCGGTGTAGGTGAGAATGATTTACTTACCCGCTTGGCACTTAAAATGTAAAGTTGCTCCGCATCTTCTAGATCGTTTTTAAACACTCGATCTTTTTTGGCAAAAGCCAAGCCATCCAACCGATAAACGGATTCCCCAGCCAGATTGATGAGTTGGCGCGAGGTAGCCAAGAGCTGACACTGTGGCGCGGCCGCAATAAAATCCCGAATAAATACAGCACCTTCATCTATAAGATGCTCAACGTTATCAAGGATTAGCAGGGCTGATCGGGTTGAAAGAAATTCTAGAATCTGGTCGCGGAAGGATGAGCCTTCGTAGAAGCTGTACCCAACCGCTTCTCCAATCGCTAAAGGGATGGCTTGAGCATCTTCTAAAGGTGCCAATGAAATGGTAAAGACCCCATCTGGATAACTTTCCGGCCGGGTCAAATACTGACGTGCGACTTCCAAGGCTAGGCGTGATTTACCGGCCCCGCCTGTACCCACAAGGGTCAACAGTGGGGGAGAGGTTTGATCAAGCTCGTTGATGATCTGCTCAATTTCAGATTGCCGGCCGATAAATGGATGGGTTTGCTGGGGCAGATTGTGTTTGATTTGTTTGGGTGATGGGGTTATTGCTTGAATGCCCTGTTTAATCTCTTCAACCAAAGTCTGGAGCTCGACAGATGGGGCAATACCCAACTCATCAGCCAAGATAGTTTGGCATTGTTCATACTGTTGCAAGGCTAGCTCCCGTTGCCCCTGCTCCCAGAGCAGCCGTATGAGTTGCGCATGACCCTTTTCGTGCCACGGTTCGATTGATAGCTGCTTGTGAA
>JAHDEN010000191.1 GCA_020628815.1 Chloroflexota bacterium
GAAGCACTTGTCAACATGTTTATCGGGGGCCAATACCCTACATACATCTGGAAAGATGATAATGGAGGGGCGGTTGGCTTTGCCCAACTACATCAGGGAACCGACGAAACGACAGCACATATTTTATGTTTAGGGTCTGCATTTACCGTTGCAGATGTTAAAACGCAAAATGGTGAGCCGGTCAATACAGAAAACCTTTGGATCGCCTTTTTAGAGGCGTTAATTAAAGAAGCAGGCGGCCGTGGCATTCATAACCTAATCGCAGAGGTTGATGAATTGGGAGACGAACTCCCTGTGATGCGCCATGCTGGCTTTGCCGTTTACACACGGCAAGATATTTGGCAGCTACAGAAACTGCCAAATCGCTGGGTTAGCCCGCTAAGCCTAAGACAGGCTACCTCAGAAGATGAATGGGACATCTCTTTACTCTATCGGAACGTTGTCCCACGCCTTATTCAGTTGGTTGAACCACCACCAAACGGAGAGATGCTCAGTAACGTTTGGTTGATGCATGAAGACGGTGAGCTTTCGAGCGTAGTTGTTTTTACCAAAGGAAAAACCGGCACTTGGATTCGGGTTTTTGTCCATCCCAATTCAAATGCTCGCAGCGAAGATATTCTTAGAGCGGCCGTCAGTGTCTTTCCACCAGATGACGACCACCCCTTTTATGTCTGCGTCCGGCGCTACCAGAGCTGGCTACAGTCTGGCTTGCAAGAGATCGGATTTGAAAAAACAGGCAGCCAAGCCATGATGGTTCGGCATACGGTTCACCACACCAAACGTATGGTCCCCTCTCTATCGAAAGAAGTGAGGAAGAAGGCGGTAGCCGTTAAACAAACTTTACACATGGAAATAAACGACCACGAATAACACATCGGAAAGTTAGGAACCGAAAGAAATATAATTCCCAATTTAATCTTTCGGTCAGATTTAAACGCTAGGGAACTAGGGTTTAACAATTAGAATAGTTTGGAGAGTTGTAGCTTTAGGAAAAAGAGTTGGCTACACAGGTTTTCAATTAAAATTTAAATGGAATTCAATTTACAAGAAGATTTAAACGCTCTACTGAATTTACTCCCCGAGACGATTCGGGACGCCTTGGCAGAAGATAACAAACAAAATAGCTTGATAGAAGTGGTAATGGACTTAGGCCGGTATCCGGCCGCCCGTTACCCAGAGGGAGAAGCCATCTTAACCGACCATGAGGTGACCCAAGAGCAGATCGACCATGTTGTAGAGGGGATCGCAAAGTTCGATGATGACAATCGAGCTGGTATTGCACGCACCCTGCACCGGATATCTGCGCTCAAAAATCGTCAAGGAAAAGTTGTCGGCTTAACCTGCCGTGTCGGCCGGGTAGTTCATGGAACCAGCGACATTATTAGCGATATTATTTCAGAAGGTAAAAGCCTTCTGCTTTTAGGACGCCCAGGTGTGGGCAAGACCACCATGCTGCGCGAAGTAGCCCGTATTCTGGCCGATCACAAGCGGGTTGTGATTGTTGACACCTCGAACGAGATTGGCGGAGACGGGGATATTCCCCATCAGGCTGTTGGTCGCGCACGGCGCATGCAGGTTGCTCGCCCATCGCAACAGCATAAAACGATGATCGAGGCGGTTGAAAACCACAACCCTGAAGTCATTATTATCGATGAGATCGGCCGTGAGGAAGAAGCATCGGCAGCACGCACGATTAATGAGCGTGGTGTACAGCTTGTCGGCACGGCACACGGTAACACGCTTGATAACTTGCTCATGAATCCGACCCTGTCGGACCTTGTGGGTGGGATCGAATCGGTAACCTTGTCAGATGATGAGGCTCGTCGCCGAGGCACGCAAAAAACCGTTTTGGAACGTCGTTCTCCCCCCACTTTTGACGTGGTGGTCGAGATTCAAGATCGTGAGAAGGTAATTATCCACCGAGATGTTACCCGAGCGGTGGATGGCATGTTATATGGACGGCCGGAACCTGTTCAACTTCGCTATCGTGACGAAAGCGATACCCTACAAGTTGAAGATCAAATTGTAACCGAGCTGCCCGCAGCCTTAAGCGGCCGGCGAGGTGGCAATGGCTATTCTCGGCCGGGTGGGTACGACACACCGGTTCAACAGGTCCGCAGCCGGGTTTCACCCGCACGTGGGCAAGTCGAAAATGGGCCAAATTTGATCAAACGGCGTCCAACAAACGGAGCGCCAAGCGAACCGAAAGCCAGCCATCACCCCAGATCACTCAACATCATCCAGATCGGAGACGGAGAAGGTGGCAAAGTTCAGAAAAAGCTCAAAGTCTACTCATACGGTGTAGACCGCAAACGCATTAGCCAAGCGGCCCGCAACCTGAAAGTTGGTGTCGAGCTTGTAGACGAAGTGTTGCAAGCCAACGTGCTTGTGACGCTCAAGAACTACTATCGTCGGCGCAGACGGCAGATTAGTGATGCGGAATCAAACGGCATCCCGATTTTTGTTTTACGCGCCAACTCAGTTAACCAAATCGAGAACTTTTTAATCGAGGCGTTGGGGTTAGAGGTTCCCATCCCTGACCCTTTTGATGATGCGCTCGTCGAAGTGCAAGAGGCATTACGACGAGTGCAGTTGGGTGAAAAGAGTGTCGATCTAAGACCAACGACCAGTTTCATTCGCCGCTATCAGCATGATCTGGCCCGAGAGGCCAACTTGTTATCACACAGCCTTGGCCCCGAACCGACCCGGTTTGTCCGAATCTACGGGCCAAACGCTTAGATTTCAAATCGACTAAATCAAAAAAAGCCTGTTCTAACTGCATTTGTTAGAACAGGCTTTTCTTTTTTTCTATTTTTTCGACCAGCTTTTAGTACTTTGTAAAGTATATATTCTGTGCTTTTGATGATAACGTCATACCTGCGGAGGCAGGTATCCAGCGCTAAGTCTGGCACTAGATTCCCACCTTCGTGGGAATGACATCTATTTTAGCAACTTTAGCCTACTTACTTTACAGAGTTTTTAGTTTAACAAACTGTTTTTTTCGATTGGGAGCGACACCTTAAAACTTGAGCCTTCTCCTAACTCGCTTTCAACCGTCAGCCTACCATCTAAAATTTCGACAAAACTTTGGGTCAATACGAGCCCAAGCCCAACACCACCATGCGGCCGATTAAAGGCCTCTTCGAGCTGTTTAAACGGGTGAAACATCGAATTTAACACCCCTTTCTCAATTCCAATTCCGGTATCCTTGATCTCCATAATCAACCAAGTGTGATCCTCTGCTACTTGGTTAGAAATATCAGTTTGCAGGCTCAGACTAAGGTCTAAAGTGATCGTTCCCTCGCGGGTAAACTTGGCCGCATTACCCAGCAGATGCATCAAAATCTGCCGTATCTTTTCTTTGTCACTAAAAATCGGAGCCTTATCAACATGATTATTGATCATCATCATGTTTCCATTTTCACGAACTATCGGCTGAATTGTTTTGGCAACTTCCAAAACAATATCCTCCATCAAAAAGCTGCTCTTAGACATTTTCAACGTATGGGATTGAACTTCCGAATAAGCCAAAACGTCGTTGATAATATCTGCTAAGCTTCGCGCTGCAGTTGAAATTGAACCAGCATCTTCTGCCAGAAACATATCTGCTTTTTCATCCGCATATTCATGGATCAGTTCAGAGTAACCGATAATTACATTGAGGGGAGTTCGTAACTCATGGCTCATGTGGGCTAAGAACGTATCCTTTGCCTGATTGGCCAGTTGGGCCTCATCTCTTGAGAGCTCCAGCTCTTTCTCAGTCTGCTTATGCTCATCGATCTCTTTTTCAAGATACTGGTTTAACGCTTGCAGCTCGGCCGTCCTTATTTCAACTTTTCTCTCAAGGTTAGAAGACCATTCTTGCAGTTTATGCTCCCGATCTTGTACCGCATCACGCATATTCCCAAAGGCTTGGATTAATTCAAATATCTCTTTGTCCGGGCGGGCTAAAGCGGGCAGTTGAGCCTCTGGGTTGCCCGCTTCAAGCGCAACGGCCGCATTTGCCAATGTCTTAACCGGCCCGGTTATCCGTCTGCGCATATACAGCAGCAAGATGGCGTTGAGCACCATTAACGTACAAACGATAGCGATAACCAGTAGCTGAACCGTTCGCAATGGACTTAGAATGACAGATTCTTTCTTTTGTGCCACGACGGTCCAAGATAGTTCATCAATCTCGGTTAACGAAACCACAAGTGCGTCATAATCTTGTTCAAAAACGGTGTTGTAGGTTATTCCATCAAACCCCTCAATTCTTGAATCATGGCCGGGTGCCATTTGCAAATCAACTTTATCAAGAATCGGTTGGTAATCAGGCCGACTTTCTCTCACTTCGGGATCTAAGTGAATCAGAACTCGATTGTCATTGCCCAACACAAAAACGGAGGCGGGCATATTGTGATCATATTTGTCTAAAATCGAAGCGATTTTGGGAAACGCAATCGGGCTACCCAAAACACCAACCTGCTCTTGTTTGGTTGCATCAGCCCAAATGGGGGTATGCATGTGCAGCACCAATTGCTCATCAAATAAAGCTGGGGCAACTACCCAAGCTTGTTGCCCCTCGGCCGCCACATTAAACGAAGGGATGTGGCTAACATTAATGGGAGCTTGTTCCCGTGCAGTCAGTTGAATTTGTCCATCAAGATCAATGATAGCCAGCTGACCATATCGGTCATAGTGGTCCCAAGCCTGAGTCAAATAGGGGGCTTGCTGCTCCAGCTCCATTGTTTGAATAACAGGTAAATCTGCCATCAAACTAGCATCATTTCGCAACTCCTCAACAAAATGGGTAATCTCGGCCGCCATCGCTTGCGATACGATATTAAGCTCCGTCTGGGACTGTTCAATCAGGTTTGTTTGCACCGTCTGAATGATAAACAATCCGGCCACAACCAATGGAACCATTCCCAAAAAATAGCCGTAAAACAACAGCTTTGACTCTATAGAAGACCTAGCGAGATTCATGCAACCCTCATGCTAATGGGGAGCCGTCCATATTGAAATAGTACATCAGGCCCGTAGGACTGCGTTTAACGGGAAATAGCGACAGAATTGCATAAAAACCGGCATGAAGATAAATTCTTGTGACAGGCATTTTGCCTTCATCCAACATATCGATTTGATCGCCTTAAAAGTTTTTATTGGCGAGACACAATTCACACAAAACAAACAGGGGAAAAATGGATTTTTCTGGAAAAGTTGCAGTCATTACGGGGGGAGCATCCGGCATGGGTGCCGCGACGGTTCGGCAGTTTACCGCCGCCAATGGACAAGCCATCATTGTGGATCGCAATGCGGAGCTGGCGGCTCAAGTCGCGGCCGAAACCGGCGCGATTGCGATGATAGGCGATGTAAGCGATTCAACGTTTTGCGATCAGGTTATTGAATCGGCCGTTGCCAAGTTTGGACAGCTAAACATACTGATCAACGCAGCCGGAATTATTGTGCGCTCCAACGGGGTTGGCACCAGCGACGAGCAGTGGCACCGGATTATGAATGTCAATGTGAGCGGCACCTTTTTCATGTGTCGGGGCGCCATCCAACACATGTTAAAACAGGATGATGGGGGCAGCATCGTCAACTTTGGCTCCATTTGGGGGGATTTGGGGGCAGCGGGCGTCGCAGCCTACTGTGCATCTAAAGGGGCGGTACACAACCTAACCCGTGCTCTGGCACTAGACCACGCCCAAGACAACATCCGCATCAATGCAGTTTGCCCAGGCGAGGTCAACACCCCCATGATTCAGTCTGAGCGCTCAGAAGCGGTAACGCCGGAGCTGATGGCACGTTTGGCCAGCACAGTGCCGATGGGCAGGCTGGCTGACCCGGCCGAAATCGCCAAAGTGGCCCTCTTTATCGCGTCAGATGAAGCCAGCTACATGACCGGCTCATTGGTCAATGTGGATGCTGGCTTTACAGCCCGCTAGGAATCTCATGGAATATAGAACCCTCGGCCGATCCGGCATCAAAGTCTCCAGCCTAGCCCTTGGCACCGACAACTTCGCCAACCCGACCCCAGAAAAAGAATCTATCAAAATAGTCGATGCCGCCCACGACGCTGGTATCAATCTCATCGACACCAGCAACAGCTATGCCAAAGGTGAGGCGGAACGCATCATCGGCCGGGCATTAAAACAAAACGGCAAACGGCACGACGTGGTGCTGGCAACCAAAGCTTACTTCCCGCAAAGCGACGGTCCCAACCATCGCGGCGGCAGCCGCCTGCACCTGATCAAAGCGTGCGAAGACTCACTCAAGCGGCTCAACACCGACCATATCGACCTCTATCAGCTACACCGGCCGGACTTTGAGGTGCCGATAGAAGAGACACTGAGTGCCCTAACCGACCTGGTTCGGGCCGGAAAAATCCGCTATATCGGTAGCTCTACCGCTCCGGCATGGCGCATCATGGAAGCGATTATGCACAGCGAGCTAAAAGGGTACGTCCGCTTTGTCTCTGAACAACCCCCCTACAATTTGTTAGATCGCCGAATTGAAAACGAACTGGTGCCGCTGTGCCAAAAGCATGAAATCGGCATTTTGCCGTGGTCCCCGATGGCGATGGGCATTTTGGCCGGCCGCTATGCTGGCTTTGAACTAGATGGAAAATATCCGGCCGAATCCCGTGCAGCACTGCGGGGTGGCATCTACGCAGAGCGAATCACCAAAGCCGGTGTGATTGTCGGAAACCAGTTTGTAGAGCTCGCAAAAAAGATCGGCATATCGGCCGTGCAGCTCGCCATTTTGTGGGTCAAAGATCAGCCGGGGATCACCGCCCCACTAATCGGCCCACGTACCCTAAAACAGCTAACGGATGATTATTTGCCGGTAGCGGAGATGAGGCTGAGCGACGAAGCCCGTGCCGCGTGTGATGCCATGGTTCCCCCAGGTTCTGTAATGGCCAGTTTTCACAACTCGGCCCCTTGGATGAAGATGAAGGTGCTTTAACAATTCATTACCCATTGCCCATTCTCCGTTGTTTATTGCCCATTTCCGGCATATTCTCACCCAACAAATAAAGTAACTCGCTAAGCCAGCTACCGGCCGTTCAACGCACCCCGTTTCCTCATCAAATATTCTTAATGGGCAATGGGCAACGCACAATCGGCAATAAACAATGATAGATTTGCCTCATCCGACTTTGCCCACGCTCTTTAACCACACCCATTCACCAATCTCAGGCCAAAAGTTTCACAAAACATCTATATAGGCCTAAACTTAAAAAAGAAGCGTCTACTTTCGATTTGTGACGCGTGAAGAATGGGAGTCCATTTACAACAGGAGGCAAAATGAGCAACCCACAAGCAGAATTGATCGACAAGTTTTTTGAGTACAACCTGTGGGCCAACACCGAGCTGTTCAAGCTCTGTTCAACACTAAACGCCGATCAGCTTGAAATGACGGTTGAAGGGACGCCGGGCAATATTCGCCAAACGCTGGAGCATATTGTTAGCGGTGAAGGCCACTACCTGAATCATGTTTCTGGCTCCATGCCGTGGCCCGACGACATTGACTGGGGGGCAAAAACCATTGACCAACTGCTTGAAATGGTCACCACAAGCAGCTCAAAGTTACACGAGCATGCCAGCCAAGCAGACCCCCACAAGCGGCATGATCGAGTACTTGATATCGGCCCTTACCATTTTTTCAACTGGACATCTATGATCCAGGCGATTTACCACGGCATAGAGCACCGAACTCAGATCAAAATCATGTTGACCAAGCTGGGGGTAGAGCACCCCGAGTTAGCATCTTGGGATTTCCGCATGGAAAAATACCCGTAACTCTAGGGGGCGAGCCTGCTGCCAAGCACGGTGGCTGGAACCAGAAACAGCAAAAACAGAATGTTGTACCAAAGCGGGAAAAGGGACCAAAACGAGATTTGAACCAATAATCCCACCAATAACAGAGCCAGCGCCAACGCCCAAACCGGCCACGTTGAGCCATCGATCACAATTTGCTCGGCCGTATAACCGGAAACAACTGAAAAGATGACGCTCAAGATCAAAATGATCAGCATTAAAAGCGCACTGTCGGTCGAGCCATCTGCGTTATACGAATCTGGCGTGATGATGGTCAGCAATGAATTGGCTCCCAACCATAAAACGGACCAAAGCACAAATCCCCCAATAACTGCACCAATTGAACGTAACACGTTTACCTCCTGTCATATCACATACATCTCTTTGGCAATTTAAAGGCTAAACGTTGCTTCTTCAACATCTAGCTTAACGAAAATTAGCACATATGTTCTGTTTTGACAAGTCCCCCCTTTCCGCAAGAATCAGATTGTTTATGCTCTGGTCATCTCTATAATCGATCTAGCTAAAAATTGGAGGCGGGACGTGTCAGAAATCAAACAAACTATGGGTACAACAGAGTGGGCCCTTCTCATCATCTTATCGATTTTATGGGGAGGCTCATTTTTCTTTGTGGGGATAGCGGTTAAGGCGCTGCCCCCGTTTACAATTGTGGCTTTAAGGGTCACGATTGCAGCTCTGGCGCTAAACATGCTGGTTCCTGCCATGGGGCATCGTATGCCTACCAGCGGCAAAACTTGGTTAGCATTTTTAGGGATGGGGCTGCTAAACAACGCGGTTCCGTTTAGTCTGATTGTTTGGGGGCAAATTTATATCGCCAGCGGATTGGCATCGATTCTAAATGCGGCCACTCCCTTTTTCGGGGTGATTGTGGCTCACTTTTTTTTGGCAGATGAACGGCTAAGCGGCCGACGTTTGATCGGTGTCCTGATCGGTATCGCAGGGGTGGCTATCATGATCGGCCTGCAGGCGTTAGACGGTTTAGGGGGTGGAAACATCGCCTTACTGGCTCAACTCGCAATCATCGGTGCAACGATTTCTTATGCGTTTAGTGGTGTGTACGGCCGTCGGTTTAGCGGGATGGGGGTCGCCCCGATGGTTGTTGCAACCGGACAGCTAACGGCCGCATCTGCGTTACTCATCCCCGTAGCCCTGGTTGTTGATCAACCGTGGGATTTAGCCGTGCCAAACCCAAACGTTTGGTGGGCGATTATCGGACTGGCACTCATCTCAACCTCGTTGGCCTACATTATTTATTTCCGCATTTTGGCCGTCGCGGGGGCAACAAATTTGTTGCTCGTCACCCTCTTGGTCCCGGTCAGTGCCATCCTGCTAGGCACAACGATTTTGGGCGAACAGTTGGAGCCGCGCCACTTTACCGGCATGGGGCTGCTGGCGGTCGGTTTAATCATTATCGACGGCCGGTTATTGACGCTTTTTCGATCTCAGAAATCGATAGGTTAGGCATCCCCATGAAAATGGACCATTGTGTATTTTCTTGTTTCAGGATCATACGATGTCTATTCAGCAAACGCATACAAATCAGTCGACAAGTATTTCAGACCGGAGTCACACGCAACGGTTGCCACGGTATGGCCTGCCCCTAAACGACCTGCAACCTGAATTGCGGCCAAAACATTGGCGCCGGTCGATGTCCCGGCAAAAAGGGCTTCTTCTCTGGCAAGACGTCGGGTCATATCTTTGGCGTCGGCCGTTGACACCGGAATAATTTCATCTGCTAGTTGATCTGTCCAAATCGGGGGAACAAACCCTGGACCAACCCCTTCGATTTTGTGAGGCCCGGCCGCACCCCCGGCCAGAACGGGCGATTCACTCGGCTCAACAGCTACAATTTGGACTTGGTCGTTTAATTGGCGAAACGCTGCTGCAACACCGGTCAAACATTGAGCCGTACCCACCGATTGCACAAAAGCATCTACAGTTTGGCCAGACTGGACCCAAATTTCTTCAGCCATGGGGACATAGCCAGCGGCCGCATCTGGGTTGTTAAATTGGTCAACAAAGTAAGAATCGGGTGCTGCGCTTATTTCTTGTGCCCGTGCAATCATCTTTTGAATAAGCGCTTTGGTTGTCCGCCCCCCTTCGCTTGGAATTTCGATCACGGCCGCGCCGAGCGCACGCATATGATTTCGCTTTTCCAAACTAAACGCATCAGACGTCACAATGGTAAGCCGGTATCCTAAAGCGGCACAGACAAAGGCAAGGGACGTACCGGTGCTGCCACCCGTATACTCTACAACTGTTCCGTCAGCTGCTAGCAATCCGCGTGAAATTGCCCCAGCCAAAACGGCTCGAGCCATGCGATCTTTCATGCTGCCAGTAGGATTTTGGCTCTCCACTTTGACAAGCACGCGTGCATACCCTGCCGGAACGACATGGTTCAGCTCAATTAAGGGAGTGCTTCCGATCGAATCCAATATACCAAGGTTGATATCCATCATTTAAAATCCTCTTTTGTTATGGTCTGACACCTGCAGGTCTCTGCGACTGAATTATTAAATTTGGCCCAAGCATATCGGGTGAACAATAGCTTTTCGTAAAAGGTTGATCCGATCTGAACACAATCGTTATATGACCAAATCCACGACTAATCCATCTAAAAAAGATGTCTAAATAGAAAATTCATGACTCTTAAACTTTAACGAAGCTCTGAACGTAATTCTAACCAGCAAATTTTGCTTCAATTAACTTAACAATCAGTAAATTGAAGCTATACTAAAAAGAGATCGAAATTTTCGTAACACGCCTTGCGAGCATTTGCACAGCTAATTAAATCCCAACAAAATTTTATATGCCTCTGCCAGAAACTACTCCCCCCCCTTTGCGAACCGAAAATGTATATTGTGGTGCCGACCTTGAAAAGCGACTCGTCTACGTTAAATACGAAGGAGCTATCGATGCTTCAGTCACAGCTCAGCTTTATGCGTGGTTAATTCAAGAGATGAACAGTTGGTTTGACCAAGATGACTTTAGAGCAACGATTTTCGATTTTCGGGATGTCAAAAGTTTTCGATTTGGGAACAAAGCTTCGACTCGCGAGGGGGTTGAAGCGGTCAGAAATCAAACAGATCTAAGCAATTACCCGATTGCGTTAGTGGTTAACAACGTTGTTCAAGAGGTTGAAGTTCGGATGACGTTAATTGGAGCGGATTCGCAGAGAAAAGGGATGTTTTACACCAGCGAGGCAGCCCTTCAGTTTATCAATGAGTGGAACCGTCAGCATGAAAGGGTGTTCGATGTAGCTGAAGAGTTGATGCTTGCATGGCCGACTGAAATCAACGAAGTAGAAACCCTGTAAAAGCTATTTGAAGAGCCAAAGCAATAATGGTGCCTATATTTTTCTCAACGCCCGTGAGATGTTGCTCAATCCTTCTTGCAACTGATCAAACAGCAACGAGCCAAAGCCCAGTCTAAAATGGCGATTGTCTGAGCCAAACATCAGCCCCGGCCGGACAAATGTGTCAGCCTCAGCCAGATGTTGCCAAAAAGCGGTCACTTGATCAGCATCAAATCGATTTCGGTTCAAACGCATACAGCATAACGCTCCCGCATCCGGCCGCACCCAATCAACAAACTCCCTTTCAGACTCAACCCATTGTTCAACCCACTGCAGGCCGGTAGTCATATGCTGACGCTGCTGCTTCAAAATCTCTGGAGC
>JAHDEN010000014.1:0-5694 GCA_020628815.1 Chloroflexota bacterium
AATTGCCGTTTCGTTGGCCCGAGTCACTTGCCCCAAAATTTGCGGCTCGCCTAAAACCATCGATTCAAGCCCAGATGCTACCCGATGCAGATGATGGACGGCGGCCGTGTTTTCATAGCTGTAAACAGATGGTTTGAATTCAGCCGGGGCTAGTCTTGCTAACCCGCCCCAATAAGCGATCAATTGATCTACAGACGTTTGATCATCGGCCGATCCATAAAACTCGATACGGTTGCAGGTTGAAATCATAGCGATTCCACCCAGCCAGTCGGCCGAACGCTCGTTCAATTCTTCTACTTGGACACTAAGCCGTTCGCGGAGCTCGACTGGTGCTGTTTTATGATTGATGCCGATACAGAAAAATTTCATCTTGCTCATTCGTACTCGGCCGCGATAGCCAATTGAACTTCATTTAAAAGGGTATTGATGCGTTGGAGCAACCTTAGATTTGCTTCAGGTTTGATCCGTGAGGAGTCAGGTAGTTGAAGCGCTGATTCAACCATTCGATCACGAAAAAACATGGCCGCCTGTAGCGCCTCGGTCAAGCTCATCCCAACCTCTTTTCCGATGACCCCATATCGGGTTCCCAGCGCTCGTGTCTCCTCCAACAGTTCCCCATTCTCATCATCGCTGCCAATAAATTGGAGTGTTAGAGCCAATAGCTGCTGTCCCATTTGGCGATGTTTGCTGCGATCAGCTTCGGTCAGGTCTACCATCCAAGGGGCTGTGGGCTGTGTCGAAATGTTTTGGCGGGTGACGCTTAGGGCTTTATCTGCCCACATGTTTTCGATGGGTGGCTGGTTACGTAGGGATAAGGAGCTTTGCGAAAGTCGAGCAATATCTTCTGGTGCAAATCGTCGATGGCCGCCGGGGGTGACCATGACTGGAATTTTGCCACTGTCAGCCCAGCGTCTCAGAGTTGTGGGGTGGACGGCTAGCTGCTCGGCCGCTTTTTTTAGGGACAACCATCCGTGTTTACTGTTCGAAGGAAGTTTCTGCATAAAATCTCACTATAACTGGTTAAATCTTAGCAAAACTACGCAAGTTTTTCATGATTTCTAAGGATTTCAGGGCAACTCTTACATTTTTTATTTCGTGTTTTGCAAAGTTGAACGATTTTATTGAGAATGATAGCTTCGCATTGGATTGCAGACTGAGCAAGGGTTCAAGTTGGGATTTGTCAGCTTTGCAAAAAGCGGCCGGGGGTAAAATAGTGGTACGGCCGGAGGCCGACCACAGCATGCGGAAGACCAGCGCACAGCAGGGGTTATCTGATGCTTCATTTGATTCAAATGGTAACAGCATTGTTTATCATGAGCTGGGGCATGTCCTGCAAGAAAAAGGGCGATTTAAATCAAACAGGAGTGTATTATTGCATCAACTCTTCGATAGTCAGATATGTGGTGGGGTACATTTACCTTCTGGTTTCTACTACAGGCAATATGGATACGATCCCGGCATACGGTATGATGAAAACGGGGCAGTTGATTTGATAAATTCTAACTTAAATGTGAGGCGTGCGGAAACTTGGGCTGATGCGTTTGCCGCATTTGTCTACATAGAAAACTATGATACTGAACCACCAGATGCTTGGCGATTCAACTTAAAAGGTCATGGCCTGCTCTTTGGAAGGACATCTATGATGAAACAAAAATATTTTGATTGAAACTTATAAGTAGGTCAATTATCTATGAGTAAAAGAAGAGCGTTTACCGTTATATTTGGATTATTTCTATTGCTGATTGTTTTTACTTCTCTTTGTCAGTCTCTTAACCCTCAAACTGGAAGGGTGTACATTTCTCAAGAACCTTTTGAGGCTTGTCACCCCAGCCATGTTCGAATTATGAGCCAAACACAGTTTGGATATGACTTGAATTGGCTCCCCCTTGAGGATTATCTGTTAATTACCGAAAGATTTCATGGATTTTTTTCGCCCAAAATAGTTACTTCAAACGCATTCGATCTTACCCCAACAAAGTTTGTTAATTGGAGTGGTCATTCCCCAAAACTTGTGGCTGAAAACCAAGTTGCCTTATACCATATTAAGGCAGAAACAGACGAGATACGTTTGGTTGATCCGCATAAGCAAATTAATTCGATCAATGTCTTTTATAAACCCACAATTATAAAACTCCGCTCATCTGGTCTTTCAATGTGGATGGAGGCTTCGACTGATGGTCTGAACTTAGCTTATGATGGTGGGGATAAGATTAGTTTATTAGACATAATGACAAGTGAGAAAAGAGATTGGATAGTTGATGTTATTGCTCAATCAGTCTCTTGGCATCCGAATACAGATACTATTGTCTATAGTGCTGTACCTGCATCAGAATGGAAAACTCAGCCTTTTCAATTGCACGAGGCTAGCCTAGATCCGCCATTTAAAAAATCGATAATAAATAGCCCCGATTGTCACTTTAGCCCAAAATGGTCTCCTGATGGGAAAAATATTGCCTTTATTTCTGTTGATCAAAAATCAGGGAATCATGAGATTTTTACAGTTGATATGACAATGTCGGATAAAAAGCCAAAAAATATAACAAACTCAGATTTTTCGGAATCTTGGTTTATGTGGGATAGAGAAGGAACTCATGTGCTATACCCTTCAGGCAGCTCTCTTTTTCGCCTAAACATAGAGTCCCAACACAAAGAGCTCTGGCTTGATGTGTCTCCCTATTCTATTAGCAAACCCATTTTATCCCCTACTGGTGATAAAATTGCTTTTTTAGCTTCTGATTTTGATCACATTTATGTAGGATTGGTCGACACTAACGGAGAAAACCTTGAATTTGTTGGGAAGATTCCGAAATCCTAGAATGGCCTCTGCCCTTGCTCCGGCTGGTGTCCCGCTTTGTGCGCACCAGCTTAATCATGCAAATCTGACACTGTCGGTAACATGGTCGGTGCTGAGCAAACAGTCGCCCCTCGCTCTGGCGCGGTCTTCCGCCCTGCAAACGGCGCTGTAGTCGGCCTCCGGCCGTACCGCTTTCTCAATCAACCGGCTGAAATCTTGGCATGGAAGTCACAAAATTTCATGAATCATATGGTGCCTGTTACTTCACATTTATCATTATTCACTTACATCATAATCCGGTTCGCAAAGGGTTAGTTTGGGAGGCGGCCGGTTGGTGCTTTTCTTCGGCCGGATACTGGTTTTCAAGTCAGAATAGCAAGTCAGATGTCAAGCTAAGTTCGATAGAGCGGTAGGTGGGTACGGCCGGAGGCCGACCACAGCCTGCGGGAGAACAGCGCACAGCAAGCTCCCTAGCTCTGGGGCCTATACTCACACAACCTCACCTGCCTCAACTCGCATTTATCAAACATCGATTTAAAAACATGCCGATCAGATATTCCATTCAATCAATTAACTTGATATTTCGAAAAATAGCATTGTTCATTCTTGCTTGTTCTCTTCTAGCAGGATGCAAAACTCATGATGACAACATTAATTTTATTAACAAAACATACGATGAAAAGAATCAGTCAATTTATCACTTTGAAAACGCTTTTTTACTTTCAGTATACTTAAATGATGGCTCTTCCAAAGATTATTTGAACCCAGATTTGCATTCGGATTTACAAGGTTGGATTGATGAAAATAATATTCCACGGTGCAGAGACATCAGCGGGGCGTTCGGACGTCTAGAAAATCGTCTAGACTCTTCTAAATGGTCATATTTTCAATGCGGGCAAATCAGATTATCGTTAAAGAATGCCGAAATAAAAGAAACACCTACAGGTTATAAAATAGTTACTTTTTCTGATTTCAAATATGAAACAATAGATCTTGAATAGAACTATTTATAACTGTGTGGCTATTCACCATTCGTTATTAACCGTTCACCATTTACAATTCCTGCAAAAATCCGACCTGCACGGCTAATGATCAAGCATCGCCTGAATACTCGTATCACTGTAGCTCAACAACTTCCCAAACTCCCGCGCCAACTCCCTCATCTCACGATTGGGGTTTGAACTCGAATTAGCCCGCTCCCGCCGATCTTTCAAGGCCCGATATTCGTTCAACACCTCAGCATTTTGCGCAAAAAAGATCACATACTTTCCCTTGGCAACATTGGCCGGAAACAGTGGAGTCACCAACAAATCCTCTTCAACCATAATAATTACACCATAGTCAGATGCGATCTGCTTCGATGGTTCGAGCATCACGTCTAACTCATCGGCCGAATATGGGTGGCTCAACGCCAGCTTCTTAACCCCAGCCCCCACTACCTCTGCAAATGCGGTAGAAACCCCAGCGTAATATGAATATTGATCGAAATTTGGTATCTGCTCTTTCCAGTCGTTGCTCATAATTGTCCTTGTCGTGTGCTTTAAAATCTCTAGCCAAACCAATCTTATTTGACTGACGCAAAATGGCTCGTGCGGGATGCCCCCAAAACAACTTTTCACATGCGTAAATCTAATCTTACATGAAAAAGATTGTGGCTTCCGAGTTCTTACTCCACAAACATCTGTTTTTTGCGGTAAAGGGTTGCTTGGCTTTGCGCAATCAGCTCTCCGTCCCGGCCGTTTTTGACCGTGATCTCAAACAGCCCAATCGGCCCGTTAAGCGAAATCACCTGCGCCTCAGCAACCAACAGCTCCCCGACTTGGCCCGCCTTCACAAAATTGACCTTGACCTCTAACGCCACCGCCGTCTGCCCATACGAATTACCTGCGGCCGCAAACGCCAAATCCCCCAAAGAAAAAATGAGCCCCCCGTGGGCCATCCCATGAAAATTTAGGAACTCTGGCTTCACCTCTAGTGAAAAACGGGCATACCCGTCCTGAACCTCTTCTAGCCGCGCTCCCAGATGGTTGCCCCACGGGTCATTTTGCATGTGCGCTTTGATTTTCGCCCGTCTTGCGTCTGAATCACTCATCAATAACCTTCTTACCCACTTTGAGCCACACACCGGTCATTTCAGCTATGGTGGTCCCATCTTGATTAATAATATCTACCCGGCCGGTTAATGTTCGGCCGCCGCCGTCAAACGACACCTCGGCCGTGGCCGTTATGGTGTCCCCAACCGCTGCGCCACGGGTAAACGTAATGTTTGCACTTAACGTTAACCCGGCCGTGTTGCACGACATGCAGGCATATGCCAACGCTTGGTCCGCTAAAGCAAACACAATCCCGCCCTGTACCACCCCGCCGCTGTTCGCCAAATCATCTCGCACGATTAAGCGGGTCACACAGCGGTTTTCCTCGATTTCAACCAGCTCTATCCCCAACAGGTCAAGTAGTTTTTGATCTTGCTCAGACAGCTGTTGAGCAACTTTTTTGGGCAGGTTATTTTCGTCAGTCATGAGATTAATATTGGCTACCAGTGCCAGACTCCCACCAGCTAGGGAGCAATGCACACCAAAAGCCTACCGTGTAATTCTTTTGAGTCAATAAAGTTCCTTGTATCTGCTACATGAATTCAGGATAATGGCCCAGCTGGGTTGAACGGAACGTTGTTCCATTAAGGCTTTCACTGCATATGCTCTGAAGAATTGCGAGAACGCACTTCGACAAGCTCAGTGCTCCTTGCAAATGAAGGTCTTATCCATATCTATTCAAACATCGTCCCAGAAGTTTTCATGACCTTATGAAAATACTTGAAGTTCTGACCTATTATCGGCCGCACGTGAGCGGCCTGACCATTTATGTTGAACGGCTGTGTGAAGCCCTTGCAGCCCAGGGGC
>JAHDEN010000014.1:5704-54485 GCA_020628815.1 Chloroflexota bacterium
ATGCCTCGCTCCCTCAAGAAGAAACTGTACGCGGTGTCAAAATCGTCCGGGTTCCGGTCGCATTTCGCATTTCGAAAGGTGTCATCATGCCGACATTTGGCTTTAAAGCGACCCGCTGGGCCCGTTGGGCCGATGTGATGCACCTGCACCTGCCCCAGTTCGATGCACCGGGATTGGCCCTGCGCGGCCGGATCATGGGTCGGCCGGTTGTTTTAACCTACCATTGTGATTTACAGTTGCCAATCGGCGGATTCAACACCCTCGTCAACGGGGTTGTCAAAACCATGAATCAAATTGCCGGTTCTCTGGCAAACGGTGTTGTAACCTACACCCGAGATTACGGCACCAACACCCCGTTTCTCAACCAATATCTAGAAGAAAAACTGCACATTATCCCACCACCCGTTTCTCTGGCAGCGTGCTCGACAGAGCAGGTTCACGCGTTCCGCGATACCTACCAAATCGGCGGCCGGAAAGTCATCGGCATCTCCGCCCGACTCGCGACAGAAAAAGGGGTCGAAATCCTGCTAAATGCGCTGCCGCAGGTTCTTGAAGCCCACCCAGATGCGATTGTGCTACATGCCGGACCGTATAAAAATGTGCTGGGCGAAGAAGCCTATGCGGAACGGCTAGAACCGCTTTTCAAAAAATATGCCAAAAGCTACCTGCGCCTCGGCACTCTGCACGGAGCGGACTTAACCGCTTTTTACAAAAATCTGGACTGCTTGGTCATCTGCAGTCTAAACAGCACCGAAAGCTTTGGATTGGTACAGATCGAAGCGATGAAACAAGGGGTGCCGGTGGTTGCGAGCAATTTGCCCGGCGTGCGCCAGTCGGTCACCATGACCGGCATGGGCGAGGTGGTCCCGATCGGGGATGCGGCCGAGCTGGCCAACGCGATCAACCGCGTGCTAGCAGACAAGCCATCCTACCAACGTGACCCTGACCTGATCGGGCAGAGCTTTAGCCCGGACCAAACGGCGGCCGAATATCTTGATCTTTTTAAACAACTGCAAAGCGGCAACACAAAAAGCTCAACCCCCGAGCCGCAGCCATACGAAAACCTGCGCAAGATGCGAGATGAGTGGGCTTCTCCCAACTGACTAACTGACCAACTCCGTATGGACAACCCTCTCTGTAACGTCATACCTGCGAAGGCAGGTATCCAGCGCTAGATTCCCGCCTTCGCGGGAATGACGGTTCAAAAAAATCGTCGCTTTTTATCCAAATAAATATGGACAATCTTCTTTGGCAACATCTTAAAACCCTCCCCGCTTTTCGCGCCCTGTTACGGGCGGTAGAGGCCCGTTTTTACCATCAATTCGAAATCCCGGGGCCGGTTTTAGACCTGGGCTGTGGCGATGGGGATTTTACAGACCATACCTTTAACGAATTTGGTCAACATATCGATGTCGGGCTAGATCCGTGGATCGGGCCGCTCACCAAATCGGTACAGCGCAAAATTTATAAAGATGGGGCGATGCAGGCGCTGGGTGACGCGATGCCGTTTCCGTCTAACCATTTCGGGGCGGTCATCAGCAATTCAGTGCTCGAGCACATCCCCGATGTCACCAGCGTTTTGGTCGAGGCGGGGCGTGTGCTGCAGCCTGACGGCATCTTTTTGATGACAATGCCCAATCATCGCTTCACAAAAATGATGTGGGGAGCGCTGTTTTTTGAACGGCTGGGTCTAGACAAAATGGCTGACCGCTATCGGGATTTGTTTAACTTTGTCTCGCGCCATCAGCACACCGAACCGATTGAATGGTGGGCCGACCGACTGGCTCAGGGGGGGATGGTGGTTGAGCGCTGGCAATACTATTTTTCACCGGCCGCTTTACACACGCTTGAATTTGGCCATGTGCAGGGATTGCCAGCCGCAGTCACCCATCTGTTTACCGGCAAATGGATTATCGCCCCCACACGGGAGAGTTTGGCGCTAACAGAGCGTTGGGTCCGGCCGTACTATCTTGAACAAGCTGATGCGGATGGTTGCTATCAATTTATCGTGGCGCGTAAAGTCAGTGATGGACCGATTGTGCCACCTCCGTTGCCCAAAGCAGAGCCGTTCGAAGTTGACCCGCATGGCAACCTGATCCCGTCTGAAACGGTCCCCACCTCGATATCACCGGTCAAAGTTACTCCTGTGCCGATGCCGCTCAACGCAACCGAGACCGGTGCAATAACGGCCGAAGATTTTGACACAGCCTCATCATTGCCCGATGAACCTGACTCGTTTTTTCGCGCCATTACCCCCAGCATCCACGCCACATTCGGGGTGTTGTCCGCCATCTTACTGGCGATGATCGGTGTCTTTTTAAGCGACGGCCGGGGAACAGATCGGCCGTGGTTGGCCATTTTTATGTGGCTGTGCGGCATCGGGTCAGCCCTGTACGGATTGGGGTATTCAACCCCCAATCTTAGCCAGATCCCCGGCCGCATACGGCGCAAACTCACGCTGCAAAACTGCACCATTCCGCTGGTTCTTTTTGCGCTTGCATGGGGGATACGGGCTTGGAACCTGACCGGCCATCCGTGGATCATCAGCGGCACCGAAGCGGCATTTGGGCTGGAGCGGGCGGTCATTTCGGCCGGGATTCAAACCAATCCTTTTGGCACAGATGGGTTAACTAACCCGCTTTTACCGCTGTTTTTTACCACGTTTGCTGAGAATCTATTTGGCCCCTCTGTCTTTGCGCTGCGGGTGCTTTCCCCGATTGTGGGGGCGGCCACGGTGGCGCTCACCTATCTCGTCGGCCGACGCTTTTGGGGGCAAATGGCCGGTCTGGCAGCTGCCATCTTGCTCATCGGCAGCCACACCCACATCCACTACAGCCGGATCGGGCTAACCAACATCTGGGACCCGTTTTTTATGCTGGCATCCGGTGCGCTACTGCTCATCGCATGGCAAAAAAAGGGGCGCTTGGCGTGGCTGGCAACCGGGCTTGTCGCTGGGATCAGCTTTTACTTTTTCACGGCCGGGCACCTGCTCCCCGCCATCTTGCCCTTGCTCGTTTGTACGTTGGCCGCAACAGACGAAATTCGGGCGATCTGGCACAAAAGCACAGAAGAGACGATTGGCTTCTCACAAATTCGTTCGATGCTGGCCGGTGTGGCGCTCAGCTTCATCGTTATGCTGCCGCTGTTGACCACATATTTGCGCCATCCCGGCCGGTTTAGCGAACGGCTGGCCCGCCAAGGGGTTATTCAAAGCAATTGGATTATTTTGCAAATTGCGAACACCGGCGCCAGTCGCAGGCAGGTGTGGCTGGGTCAAATCCTCGAATCTCTGTCATTTTTCTCCCCGTTCCCGGCTACAGATCTCTCAACCTACTACGGCAACTGGCTCGGCCTGCTCTCTCCCGTTCCGACCGTCTTGTTTATTTTGGGATTTGTTTTGGCCCTGTGGCAACTTAAAAAACATGCCAACCAGCTTGTGTTATGGGTGATGATTATCACCGTCTTTGGAGCAGGCATCCTGATGTCTTATCCGGTCCAATCCCACCGATATTTGGTGTTGATCCCGTTTTTGTCAATCCTGGGCGGGATGGGGGTTCAGCAACTCGCCATTTGGGCCAGACGGCTTCTGAAGATCGAAAACGATAATCTGGTGATCTTGTGGATTGTGTTGCTGGCGGCCGGATCTGTCACGGCCGATGTGCGCAACTATTTTGGCGCGTGGCAACAAGAGCACTCGTTTACGGACAAGAACAGTGAAATCGCGTTTGAAATCGCCCAGGCTTTGTCAGAGCTCCCGGCCGAAAGTGTGGTCTACCTACAAACAGGGCCAGATTTGAATTCGAGTTTTCCAACGATCGGATATTTGGCCAACGAATTTTTTATCGGCAAAAATATTGTTGATCTGCCCAGCCTAAACGGGACCGTGCCGGAGTTAAACAGCCAAGGGGCAACTGTGTTTGTGGTGCTCCCCGACCGGCCGCAGGAGATCGAGTTGCTGCGTGAAAGCTTTAGCGACGGCCGAGAAGAAGTCGTTTCCGGCTATTTTGCAGACCCCCTGTTTACGATTTTTACCGTTGAATAATAAATTCGTTTCAGCCGGGCATCCCGCCTAAAACGAAATAACCTTGCCTGGATTAAAGATGTTTTTAGGGTCAAACATCTTCTTCACCGTCTTCATCGTCTCAATTGCCCCCTCCCCGTGTTCATAAACCATATACTTTTGCTTGCCGATGCCAACCCCGTGTTCGCCCGTACAGGTGCCATCCAATTCAATCGCCTTTTGCACCACACGACTGTTGAACTCTTGCAGCAGCTCATACTTCTCCGGCTCACTTTTGGGAGCAAACGTTGTGGTGTGCAAATTTCCATCCCCCGCATGACCAAACAGAGTTCCTTGAATGCCCAATTCATCAAACAACCCGTTGGTATACGCGGCCAAAACGGGGAACTCTGAAATCGGAACAGAGACGTCAGTAATCATGTAGTTACTGTCAGGGTAAACGCTAAACAGAATCTCCCCCAACGCATGGCGCCCTTCCCACAAACGGTCCCGTTCATCACGGCCGGCACCCGCTTCAAAACGGACGCTTCCACACTCTTGGCAAATCTCTTCGACCAGCTCAAGCTCGGCCGATAACGATGCGGCGGTTGCCCCGTGAAACTCCATAAGAAGGGTCGGTTTTTCCGGTAAAGCGGTCACACGCATGTTCATAAAACGGACCGCTTCAGCATCGAGCAGTTCAAGCGCGGCCGGACCTAAGCCGGAACCAATCACCCCATAAACCGCATCGGCTGCGGCTTCGGTGGTTTCAAACGTGGCAAGCACGGCCGAAAAATGCTCCGGCAACGGGCTCAATTTTAAAGTCGCTTCCGTCACCAGCCCCAATGTCCCTTCAGAGCCAACGATCAGGTGGGTCAGGTCATATCCGGCCGATTGTTTAATTGATCGTGAACCGGTGCGGATCACCTCACCGCTGGGCAAAACAACCTCAAGGGCCAACACATTGTCACGGGTTGCCCCATATTTTACCGTGCGCGTCCCGGCCGCGTTGTTCGCCACCATTCCCCCAATGCTGGCGTTTGCCCCAGGGTCTGGCGGAAAAAAGAGGCCGTGGCGGGCCAAATCTTTATTCATGTCTTTGTAGAAAATTCCCGGCTGAACGGTGACCTGAAAATCACCTTCATGCACTTTTAAAATTTTGTTCATCCGGCCGAAGTTGATCACAATCCCCCCTTTAACCGGAATCGAATTCCCCTCCAGACTGCTGCCCGCCCCCCAGCCGGTGATAGCGATCTGATTGGCGTTGGCATACTTAACAATCTGGCTAACCTGCTCTGTGTTTTCGGGCCACACAACCAAATCGGGCAGCTGCCGATCATGGTCAGATTGGTCTTTACCGTGGGTATGGATGATCGATTCGGCCGAAGATGCGTGCTCTGCTCCTACAATCGCTTGAATCGCTGTTAAAAGGTCGTTACTCATGACTCATCCTCTTTTTTTATGCTAGGGTCAGGAAATGTATATCGAAAATCACAGTGTGTCGCCCCCTCCATCAATGTTTGGGTCCGCTTTAATTTTGCATCGGGATTAAATCCATCGATCAAAGCGTAGTCTCGGTTACACGAGAAAACCGCCCCCAGTTCAGGGATACCGAGCGCCCGATACATTTCTGAATAGCGACAACGATTGACGTTAAAGTGCAAAAATTGATTGCTGTTTTCAAGCACTTCGATCTGCAGCGCATCATCCTGGGTCCAAAACTGCAAAGAGTCCATAAATGCGCCGCTGTCTGAGCCACCCATCGCCTGGGCCAAGTCAGCCCCTTGCTCTTGAGCAACTTTGATAATCGTCTCTTTAACCACTTCGATCACCTCGTCGCGACCAAAATGATCTCCTAAAGCGTTAATTACAGGGGCTAAAATACGGGCTTCAACCTCTCGGCGGGTTAAAACGCCTATGCGTTGGGTCAAAGTATCGGGCGGGATTTGTGGAGATTCAGATTCAGGCATGGTGATTTTTTTGTGACTATTTTTATTGCGTATGGGGTCATGCGTGAAACGTTCTACGCAACACGTTCCACGGCTTACGCATTATATCCACTTTAGAAAAACAGAACATTGGTAATTGGCTGCGGGAAACGGATAATTAAAGGTATGCGAACTTTGCTTGAAGCGTTGATGTACGATCAATTTGTGGTTGATCCACCCAATGAATATCACCCAACCGCATGGATGGGGAGCGCCATCGGCCGCCTGAAAAAAGAAGCCCCGGAAGGAAATGACCAATCCCGCTTGGGGTATGGTGGTGTGATTGTGCTGGGCGGCGCGGCGGTGGTCTATGTTCTGGGGCAATTTGTCCAGCGCATTACCCGCTCGTTGCCGATGGGATTGGGATATTCAATCGATGGCTGGCTGCTTAAAACGACGTTTTCGTTTGGCGGATTGCTGGGTGCGGCCGACGAGGTTAAACAAGCACTTGAGGCGGGAGATTTGACTGAAGCCAGACGCTTGGTCAGCTGGCACTTGGTTAGCCGGGACACATCTAATCTAACAGCCAGCCAAGTTAGCGCAGCTACGATTGAATCGGTAGCTGAAAACTTATCAGACGGTGTGTTTGCGCCGCTCTTTTACTACGCACTTGGTGGATTGCCTCTGGCCCTCGCGTATCGCTGGGTTAACACGTGTGACTCGATGCTGGGGTATCGGGATGCAGAACATGAATGGCTGGGGAAAATTCCGGCCCAGTTTGATGATTTGGTCAATTTGGTTCCGGCCCGTCTAACAGCCCAAGCGCTTTTGCTGGCTGGGGACAATCTGTTTGAACCAGAGCTAGCGCGTGACCCGGCCGATTTACCCGCCGGTGCCGTTTACGAGCGGGATGCGGCCACGACTGACTCCCCCAATGCGGGTCATCCGATGAGTGCAGCGGCGGGCGTTTTAGGCGTTGAGCTTGAGAAAGTTGACCACTACAATTTGGGGGCTGGGCAGCGCAAGCCTGAAATCAACGATATCGGCCGGATGATTGAGTTGGCGCAGGCAGCGATGATGCTGGTAACAGCGGGCCTGTTTGTCTTCAAAGCGATCGTTTGGGGATACAAGTCAGTTATGTCGTTTCGCAGACGCTTTTGCGAATAACCGAAATTTTTCAACCGTCACAACCCCATTGAGGAAGAACGTGCCATCTCCCAAACCGCTTGAAATCAAGCTAGAAAATCATCCGCAGGATTTGATCCGGCAGCTGACCCATATTTACTCAGCAGCTTTTAAGCCTCCCCCGTACAACAAAACAACGGCCGAATCGCAAACCTTTTCGATCGGATTTGACAACATCCTTAAACGGGACGACTTTCGCCTGTATGTCGCTTGGGACAAAGATCGGCCGATTGGATTTGCTTACGGCTATCATTTAAACCCAGACTATGGCTGGCACAAAGTGCTGGGGCCACCGCTCACCAAGGCTGGGCATGGCCACTGGCTAAACGATGCCTATTGCTTGGCAGAAATGGCGGTTATTCCCGGATATTGGGGACGCGGAATCGGAGGCGGTCTGCACGATGCGTTGTTCGAAAACGTAAGCTCCACCCATCAGCTCCTATCCACTATGCAAGATGACAGCACCAACGGCTACCAAATGTATATCAAGCGGGGCTGGATAAATCTTCTTGAAAACTATTGGGTTTCTCAGGTTGACCGCATGTACAGGGTGATGGGTCGCTTACCCGCCTAAATCATCCAACCACTGCTTGAACGTTTGCGCAATCACCCCGGCCGAATGTCCGTTTAAGTGGACACAATCTGTCTGAGCCGCGTATCCTCTACTGGCCGAAATCTGATCCCACGACTGAAAGAAAAAGTGATAGCGGATAATGCTCCATTTGATCTGCGCCCGATAGGCGGGCCAATCGGCCGGTGAGCAGCTTTGCACGTCTTTCTGGTTCGTCGCTATAAATTCGGTCATTTTTTGGTGGATGGATAGTACGGACAAATCGTATTTCTCGGCCGTTTCGTCAACAATCAAGCTGTAGTCACGAAAGCGAGCCACTTCGGGGCTATTTAAATCTTCCCCATACATCGTTAGCGTAAACAAAACTAGGGTTGCGTTTGTATCTGCCTGCAACCGCTCAACAATCGCCTCTAAGTTTTGACGATACCAGTCGGCCGTTGGAACCAGAGGCAACTGCTTGTTCTGCACAAAACTCTCGGACCAGACTGGTGAAAAGGAGGCTAAAGCATCATTCCCACCAATAAAAATGCCAACGACGGCCGGGTCGCATGCAACTACTTGATCGATCTTTTGCAGGGCGTTCCAAGCCAAATCCCCATTCCAGCCCTGATTGATAAACGTGTAGGCCCCATCATATTCTTTTTGAAGATCAGCCAGCCAGCTGTGGCTCATTGTTCCATGCGTCAGGCTGTCCCCCAGAAGGACAACTCTGGGGGCATCTGATGTGATTCTGCCCTCTGCGCAATCGGCATAGGAGTACGGTCGGCCGGGCAGTCGGTGACTGCGCCACGACACAAAAACGTAAGTAGCCCCCACAGTTCCGACAACAACGGCGGCTAAAACAATCGGCCATAACAAATTCATACGTGGATGATAAACCATACCGATTAGTTTTGGTGATCAACGCAAACAGATCAATAGGTTATCTTGTTCAAGTTTGTAATTGGGGGATAATCCGCTTACAAAATCCCCAGACCAAAAGGAGAAATGCGATGTCTTTGAACCTCGACACCATAGTAGACAGAGAAAATACCGGGAGCATAAAACACAAAACGATCAAAAAGGATGGTATCTACAGCCAAACTGACCTTGCAGATGCTAAATACGGGGAGGACCGTGTTTTACAATTGTGGGTTGCTGACATGGATTTCCCTGTAGCTCAACCGATACTCGACGCGCTACACGCAAAAGTTGACGAGACTGTTTTTGGCTACTACACACCAGAGCAAAGCTTTTTCGAATCTGTTGTGAACTGGTGCGGCCGTCGCTACAACTGGGAGATTGATAAAGATTGGATCAAACTAAGCCCGGGTGTGGTTCCCGCCCTGTACATCATGATGCCCCAATACACCAAACCGGGTGACAAGGTGATTGTTCAACGCCCCATCTACCCGCCGTTTGTGGGCAGCATCGAAGCGGCCGGTTGCGAAGTTGTTTCGAATGACTTGGTCTATGACGCGGCAACAAATCGGTACGAAATGGACTTCGATGATCTTGAAGCCAAAGCATCGGACCCAGATTGCACCGCAGCGATTTTGTGTAGCCCACACAATCCGGTCGGCCGGGTCTGGACACGCGAAGAGCTGGTTCGGTTTGCGGACATTTGCTTGCGCAACAATGTGCTGATCATCAGCGATGAGATCCACTGCGATCTAATTTATGACGATCACAAATTTGTAGCGATGGCAAGCATCTCTGAAGAAATCGCAGATCGCACCATCACCTGTATGGCTTCAAGCAAAACGTTTAATCTGGCTTCGTTAAAAAACTCTCAAATCATCATTTCAAACGAGGAACTGCGCCAAAAATTTGCAGATGCGATTGCGAATCTTGGCTTGCACGGCAGTAATGGGTTTGGCCCCGTTGCAACCGAAGCGGCCTACAATCACGGTGAAGAGTGGCTAGACAATGTCCTGAAATATATTCAGGAGAACTATATTTTTGTGCGGGACTATTTTGCCGAGCACATCCCGCAGCTAAACATTGTAAAACCCGAAGGGACGTATTTGCTTTGGGTCGATTTCAGCGGTCTGGGGCTGTCGCAAACAGAGCTTGTCGACAAACTGCTGGGCGATGCCAAAGTTCACTTTAATGACGGCGTTTCATTTGGGCCAGAGACCGGCAAAGGGTTTATGCGGATTAATATCGCAAGCTCCCGCCCTCTTCTGAAGCAGGCGCTTGACCGCATGGCCAAGGCATTAGGCTAGCCCTTTAATTTGATTGGGTTAAAAAGCAAAAAGGGCCGTCTAAAACGATTAACGATTTAGACGGCCCTTTTTTGTTTCAGGTTGACCTTTAATTTGGCAATGTGAAACTCACAATCGCCCCACCGGTTTGAGATGAGTTCATGGCAAAAATTTGCCCACCATGCTCTTCAACAATACTTTTGGCAATCGCTAGTCCCAAGCCGCCGCCCCCTTTGGCACGGCTACGAGCCTCTTCTCCCCGAAAAAATTGTTCAAACACATGTGGTAAATCTGCGGGGTCAAACCCTGATCCGCTGTCGATCACAGCCACAGTTACCTCGCCGCTTTCAAGCCGCTCGGCCGTAATTGAAATCGAGCCACCTTCAGGTGTGTGTCTACACGAATTTTTGACTAGATTGCCTAACACCCGGCCGATCAGCCGGGAGTCCATGTAAACGGGATCAAGGCCAACCTCATTCACATCGCAATCAATCTTGATTTTGTACTGTCCGGCTAACGCCTCAAATTGTTCACAAATATAGTTGATTAACGCGGACAAAGAATGATCCTCTTTTTCAAACTTCATCCCCCCAGACTCAAGCTGAGAATATTCAAAGAGGTCGTCCATCAGGGTGTTTAGCCCTTCGATGTCGTTCAAAATATTTTTTTGATATCGCTTGATCATTTCCGGGTCGCTGACAATGCCGTCTCGCATCGCTTCGACCATCGCCCGCATGCTGGTCAGCGGCGTGCGTAGATCATGCGATGTCCACGAAACAAGGTCTTTGCGCAGCTGGCTTAACTCATTGCGCACACCTTCCGCTTCTTCTAGCTTGCTCGCCATATTGTTGAACGATTGGGCAACCTGTGACACCTCGTCCCGGCCGCGCACAGAGGCCCGCTTTTGCAAATTACCTTCTGCAATTTGCACGGCCGAATTCGATAGTTCACGCAAGTCTGCCACAATCCGAACCGTCACCGCCAAACCAAATGCGGCCGCCAAAATTGACGCAAAAACAAGCAAAGACACTGCCAAGGGCAAATCATGATCACTGTTAAAAAACATCAGCCGCGCCCCGTTCCAAAAATTTGTCAGGATGAGTATGGCCGACCACAGGTAAGCGCTAATCAGAGTAAATAAAAGAGAGCGACTAACCCGTGCGGTTAACCACGTTGCGGCAAATCCGATCACTAAAGAAACAATGCCAGAAACCGCCAAAGGTGCGGTCAGCGGCTGCAAATCGGCCAGAGTTGCTCCCAAAAGTGTTCGAACCGCTATCCACGCCAAAATAAAGCTGGCGATTAACCCGATTGCACCAAAAAGCACATAGTTCCAGATCGGGTTATTTGAGATTGTTGGTCTGTTATTTGATAAAACCATGAATTATTTACCCATTTCGCGTTTCGCGCGCACGTTTAGCTTAAATAACTGCGCAATTTTTTTAAGATTACGCCGGTTGGTCAGGAATAAATTTATACCCGACTCCCCAGACTGTTTGCAACCAGCGAGGCTTGCCCGGGTTCTCTTCGATTTTTTCGCGAACACGGCGCATGTGAACCGTCACCGTGTTGGGGTCAACATAGTCGGTCATGCCCCACACGCTATCAAGCAGCTGATCACGCGAGAAAACCTGACGCGGATGCTCGGCCATAAATTTCAACAGGCTAAATTCTGTAGCCGTGAGTTCGATTTCTGTGGAATTAACTTTTACGGAATGGCTCAATGGATCGATTTCTAACGCACCATCCTCAAAAACCATCGCGGACGATTGAGGCAGACCGCTTGAAGAGCCTTCCATGCGTCGTAGTACGGCTTTAACTCGGGCAACCAATTCGGCCGGAGAAAAAGGTTTTACCATGTAATCATCAGCGCCCAGCTCTAACCCATAAATCCGGTCGATCTCTTGGCGACGGGCCGTTAGCATAATGACGCCGGTGTCTGGATATTTTTCGCGGATCGTCGATAAAACGGAAAGACCATCAACTTCAGGCAAGTTAATATCGAGCACAACCAAAATCGGCCGTTCGTCCATTTTTGCCAAAGCCATTCGGCCGTCATGGGCCAGCATGCAGTCGTACCCTTCTTTCTGCAAATACAAGCTTACAACTTCAGCAACCGCAATTTCGTCATCAACGATTAGTATTTTTTTTCCTACCTGACTCATAATTAAATTCCTTTGGCAGTAAGACAATAATTCTTAACGCTTAAATATTCTAACTGATTGATTGACAATTGAAATTAAGAATCTTTTACAGAATTTCTCTGGTCGTAATCTTTTCGTAATATTTTAAACCCGATCTATGCAGGGATTGGTTCAAAAAATCAGACTGATATTCCGGCTAAATAACCAGACGACCAAGCCCACTGGAAGTTAAACCCGCCAATCCGGCCGTCTACGTTCAAGATTTCGCCACAAAAGTGCAAGTTGGGGCAAATTCGGGATGACATTGTACTTAAACGCAGCTCTTTTAGTGGAATGCCACCGGCCGTGACTTCCGCAAAATCAAATCCTCGATCACCGGCAACCGGCACTTCAAAACGAGTCAACATCTTTGCCAATGCCTGCCGATCCGCCTTTTTTAGCTGGTTGATTGATAATGTGGCGGCCGAATCGTCATCAGCTTCAAACAGATTCGCGAGCAACGTTTTCACCAAGCGCTCCGGCAGATGATCGCGCATCCACTGCAAAGCCGATTTGTTTTTCTCTGATTTGAACTGCCCCACCAATTGATCGAAATCTGTTTGTGGGATCCAATTGATTGTTAATCTCACCGCAGGGTCGTGTCGAATCGCGTCTAAATAATAGCGGCTCATATCTAACACGGCCGGACCGGACAGGCCAAAATGGGTGCACAGCATCGAATTCTCAAACGATTCAAGCAGCTTCCCCGTTGGCCCCCACAGCTCCAATTTTACCGGCAACGTAATCCCTTTAAGATCCCTGAGCCAATGATTGCGTGGCACCGTAAGCGGAACCAAGGCGGGGAATATTCGAGGTGTGAGAGAATGGCCCAAGCTTTGCGCAATTTCATACCCCATCCCATCTGATCCTGTTTTGGGGATGCTTTTCCCCCCAGTTGCCAAGATCACTTTGGTTGCCTGCACCGTGTCAAAGTTTCCGTGTATTTCAAACAGATGCCCTTTGTTGATCACGTCAGAAACGCGATGACCGGACAAAATCGAACTGAATTTATCGGCTTCTTTTAAAAGGGCGTTCAGCACAGTTTTGGCTTGGTCAGTTGTGGGAAACAGCTTGCCGGTCTCTTCTCGTTTTAGCTGAACCCCGATCTCTTTAAAAAAAGAGGTCGTTTGCGCAACGTCGTATTGTCGCAGCACTTTTTTGATGGCGTTGCGTGAAGCTCCAGCGTAGGCTCTCTCATCGACTTGATAGTGGGTAACGTTACAACGGCCGCCCCCAGCAATTAAAATTTTCCGGCCGATTGTTTCGGCACCGTCAAGCAGAATAATCTTCCGTTTGCTATTGGTTCGGCCCGCCCAAATTGCGGCCATTAGTCCGGCCGCACCTGCCCCGATAATTGCGATATCTGCCTTAGTCATAGGCTAATTTTGACTCCATCACCCTAAAATTGCCAAAACCGACACCGTAAAAAGCAGGTTTAAGGCCACAAAGGGAGGTAGATCGAAAATTGGGACCCGATCCCGATCTGGCTTTCAACACGTAAAGCCCCATTCTGAGCCTGCACAGCGCCTAACGTAACCGCCAGCCCTAACCCATTCCCTGTATTTTTGGTTGTAAAGAACGGATCGAAAATTCGTTTGAGAGTGTCGAGCTCCATCCCAGAGCCGGTGTCGATTACTTCTAATACCACATATTTCCGACTGGGTTCAAGCACGTTGGAAAGATAGCTAAAGTCAACCAACCCCTCTGGCAGGTCATAATCCTTTTGATCAGCCAAACGGCTGCTAACCCGAATAAAACCGTGGTCTGTAATTGATTCGGCCGCATTCAAGACAAGATTGATCAGAATCTGCTCAGTTTGCCCCTTGAACGTTCTAATCATCGCCGAATTATCGTGGATGTGTGTTGAGAGCTGAATGCTTGAAGAAAGGCTGCTCGCGATTAATCCAATCGACTCATCAACTAAATCTTTTACGCAAAGCTCCTCTTGATCAAACCCTTCTTCTCGCGCATATTTCAGCAACCGCTGGGTTAAATCAACCGCTCTTTTCCCCGCCCTCTCGATCAAATCAACATGTTTATAAGCGGAATCAGCCTCGTTCATTTTGCGCATGGCGATGGAGGCTTGCACTAAAACACCCTGTAAAATGTTGTTGAAGTCGTGCACAATCCCACCCGCCATTAAGCCGATTGAGTCTAAGCGTTGGGCTTGGGCTAGTGCTTGGGCCGTCTGCCGTTTTTCAGTTTCATCTTGAATCACAGACACGTAGTACGACACATCCCCGACGTTATCTAACAGCGGATAGAGGGTGACTTTGCTTAAAAACGGCGTCCCATCTTTTCGAATATTGCGCACAGACGTTTGGCACTCACGGCCTTCTGCCAACGCTGAGCGCAGCAGCTCACGCGCTTTTGTGTCAGGTTCTGACTGGTACAGCTTGCGCCAATTTGAGCCGACTAACTCATCAGATGTATAGCCGGTCAGCTCTTCTAGCTTGGGGCTAACAAAAATAATTTCATTATCTGGCGAATTCATATCGCTGATAGAAATGCCATCATTGCTGCATTCAACCGCAGCCTTCAATAATCGAATTTGCGTTTCTAGGCTCTGCCGCTCTGATTCAAGATCAGAAATCATCCGTTGAGCAACCTTAAGTTTGAAAGATTCTCGATTAAATTTCTCTTTGGTTACAGGCTCATCCGCCTCGACCAAAGTCGATTTCTGAGCCGCCTCGAAAATTTGTGAAATAAACTGGCTGTTCAATAGGTCTTCCCCACGTGAAATACTAGATTGTTTTTCCATGGTCATAAGGTACAACTGCCATAAATAAAGGTTTGGATTGGTTGCGCTCAAGTTAATCGATATTCAATGCGAAGAGCCAAAATAGAACGCGGTCTTATTTTATTAACAGGTTGGTTGAAATTAACGGGAGATATGTACCAATGTCCCACACACATTTTTCCCCTCTACTCGACTGAGCAGGACTAAACTCCTAACATGACCATAAGCACAATTTAAAGATTAATTGAACGAAACTTTAAAAATTACAGGCCCTGTAATTTGCAGCATCCTTTATCTATCGTTTACTGGAATGGCAGTGATTTTGGCTTCTGAAACCGCTCCTTGTAAAGCAAATGCTTGAAGTTCAATAGCGACAGGCTCTGTAGGCGACAAGCTATTAGCTTCGATAGTTGTCTTCGAAAAACCGATTAACCGGCCGCTGCTGTCATACAAAGATGCGTGCAAATCAATTGAACTGGTTTGAAAGGTTCCGACGTTGGCTAGCCGGCCGTTGATCGTCACCAAATTACCAGCCTGCTCAAACCCAATATCCTCGACGAGCAGCTCTTGAACCCCATTGGCATCTGGATCAGTATTGGCAAACCCATCTGCTATTTTTACTCCAGCTTGCACATCTCCGGCCGGTTTTTGTGGGAACAAAACCCCAAACGGCGAAGTTTGCCCCGCTTGAATAAACGGCAAACTAACTGGTGCTATGACTTGCGCCGCTACTTGCCCCGCTTCACCAAATAAAGAGACTTCGAGATTGAGTCGCTCAATCCCCCATGCTGAGCCGTTTTTAACTTCACCCAAAACCCAGACACCACCTCCACCGTCTGAGAAAAGTGCGTAAGAGATAATTTCGGCCGAAATCGGTATCTGTGTGGGGGCTTCTCCTCTGAAAACAGGGGTGGCAGGGGGAGGCAGGATCAACTGCTGGCCGATCGACAACAGCTCCGGCCGGGCATCCGGATTCAGCGCCTGAATCTGTTCAACCGTGGTCTGATTTTGAATCGCGATTCCCAACAGCGTATCACCGCTTTGGATCGCATACACGATGGGTGTGGGGGATGGAGTTGGGGTTGCAGATGGCAACGGTGTAGGAGAGCTAACAATCACTTGGATGGTTGGGGCTGGCAACGTTGAAAACTCTTTCTCAAGCAGCTCAACTTCGGCCGTGATCGTACTAAATTCAGTTACTACAACCGGAATCTCATCATTGCCACCATCAGTTTGACCGCATCCCATCACCCCAAAACAAGCCGCACTTAAAAGCAAAAATCGGACCACAAAAGATGGACGGAAACGGAGAACTCTTCTCGAGGCACACAACCATAGAACCATTGACCTTGAAATCATATTTATCTACGATCTCAAATAAACATAAGCTTTGCAATTATTTTAATGATTTTGGATGGGAATTAAATGCAACTCGCAAGTCACAAAAGCCTAGACAATGAAACAAAAACAGAATGGCTAACGGCCGTCTTAAACTCAACCACCGATGGGTTTGTTATCTTAGATTTAAACGGCTCTGTTAAGATGTCGAATCAGCCTGCCGACAACTTTTTAGCCACCATGACCGGCGCAGAACCTGTCAATGGGGTCTTTGACACCCAACAGGCGATCTCCATCATCGGGTACAAACCGGTCGAATTAATCAAGCTCATCACAAATATTCGGCGTGGAAATATTCCTGAGGAAAGCAAACAGGTTGTGCCGATGGAAGAAGATGGGAAGATACGCTATTTAGAGCGGTGCGAAAAGGTTCTAAAAAGTGATGACGGTGAAGTTAGCGGCGTCATGATCATCTTCCGGGATGTGACTGAACAGGTTGAACGGGAAGAATGGCAGCGGGAGTTTACAAGCATGGTCGTCCACGATCTCAAGAATCCGGTATCCGCCATCTATACAGGATTTGAGTGGATGGCCCCCATGATCGACAACCCAGATGCGGAAATGATCATCAACAACGGCCAACGTACAACCCAACAGCTTTTAGACATGATCGTCTAGTTGCTTGACATCTCTCGGATGGAAGCGGGCAAGCTATCGGCAGACACCGAGGCCTTAGACGTCGCATCAATCGCACGTATGCAAATCGAATCGCTACTCAGCCTGTCGTTCCGCAAAAACGTCCATTTAGAGCTAGAAGCTGACGACAGCGTTGAACCGATTTGGGGGGATCGCTCTATGGTGCGCCGAATCTTAAGCAATCTGATCGACAACGCCATCAAATTCACCCCTGCAGGTGGAAAGGTAAAAGTTATTGTTCGCCACGCAAAACCGGAGGACAGGCTCCCTGGGGGTGCAAGGGTCATTATTTCAGACACGGGGATGGGGGTGCCGGACAAAGACAAAGGGCGAATTTTCAATCGATTTGAGATGATTGGCGGCCGGGGTAAAAGCCATCGAGGTACCGGAATCGGCCTATCGTTTTGCAAACAGGCGATTGAAACGATGGGCGGCAAGATTTGGGTAGAAGACAATAAAGCCCCCAGCGGTGGCAGTCAATTTGTATTCACCATGCCCCCAATACCCACTTTTAAAGATGAGATGAAATCGATGGATAAAAATTTCGTCGTTTCGATCAACGAACCAGCTTAAAGTTCAGACGACAACCGAGCAACCTGGTCATCGTAATAAGTAATATCTCCCGGCCGTAAACCGGCAACCCGCCGGTTTAAAAAGAAGATGGCCAAACGAGCCTTAGTTTTGTCTTCTTTCGCCTTCCGTTCCCAGCCCGCTTCGGCCGCCATGCAAGCCGCATAATACAAATCGGTCACACGATCCATCAGCGGCCGGAAAAAGATAGCACCGGTCAGCTCATCCATCTTGAGCACTTCACCAAATTCCGATTCCAATTGATCTAACTGATGCAATCCCTCTTGTTTTAGTTCCGGCATAAACGTGCCGGTGAACAACGTCCTAATTTCTTTTAAAAACGGTTCATGGATGGCTGATTTGCGAATGTCTCGCTGCAGTTGGGCCATCAGCACATTCGGAGCCCCTTCCCAGCTTTCATACACAATGTTGTCCCGCAGCAAACGGGGCAACACGCTGAAAGATTCAATCGTCCCGTTGCCACCCAACAGCTCAATCCCCTGCATCACTACATCGTGGGCCAAAGTGGCAGAGCGATATTTGTTCAAGTTAATCGCCATCCGCAGATATTTTGTCATCTGCTCAGCCTCTTCCCCTTCTAATCGGCCGCTTTCAAGATCGTCCCAAACTTTTACGATCCGCATCGATCCCGCAAAAATAGCGGCTGTGTCAGCTTTCATTTTTGTCAGCTGATCTTGAACCAGAGGATACCGAATGATCGGCTGACTAAAAGCCAGTCGATTTTGAGCAAATGTCCAAGCGACCGTAAACGCACGGCGGGCGTTGCCCAAACAGCCAAACGCATTGTAAATACGGGATGTATTGATCACATGCACCATCGCCTCGCGAAAATCACCCACATACCAAGCTTTGGCATCTGAAAATGTCACTTCGGCCGTTGCCAGCGATCTTGTCCCCAGTTTGTCTTTGAGTTTATGGATCTGCATGCCGTTCAGCCCGCCATCCTCAAGCTTGCGCGGAACCAAGAACAATCCCAGCCCTTTTGTCCCCTCTTCATCACCCTTACGAGCGGTCACCAAAGCCAAATCGGCCGTCACGTTAGAGCAAAACCATTTATCTCCGTTCAGATACCAAACATCGCTATTTTGATCTTCGGGGGTTGCTGTAACCGCATTTTGCCCAACATCTGATCCACCTTGGATCTCGGTCATAAATTGAGCACCGGTAAAGTTGGTGTCATAGTTGCTGTCTAACAATTTGGGCAAAAATTTATCCCGCACTTCGTCAGACGCGGTGTGCTGCAACACCTTAATCACACCGGCCGTGCAGCTAAGCGGGCAATTATGACCAGCCTCTCCATTTTGGGCAGACATGTAAAACAGTGACAAAGCGATCTTGTTGTTCCCCAATTCGGCCAAGGCGGACATCGGGCCACCGGCATAAATCAACCGGCCGGCGGCGTGATAGTCTGGGTGATAGCGAACGTCTTGTACCGTGCGCCCTAGCTCATCGGTTGTTTCGTGAACCGGCAGGTTTTGCCCCAAGTTAGATGATCGAACCAAAGGATCAACCTCGCTGGCCAGCACTTTGCCAAACTTGTACAGAATTGGCATCGTTTTTACATACGCCGCCTTGCCTAAATAAAGTTCAAGCTTGCGCTGCAGATCGCTGTCGGCCGAAAAATAGTTGTCGGGCTGTAGCGTCTGCCATTCTGCCAGACGATTCTGTCCAATCTCATTGGCTGGCAACGAATCGGTGTCGATGTGGAAATTAATTTTTTGGTTCTTCATAACGTGTTATTCTCGCAAAAGTTTGATCACCAGGGCGATCGAAGCACTGACTGCTGCCAATGCCCCTAAACTAGCAAACCCACCCCCAATCAAAAATAAAGTTTCGGTTAGCGGTTCAACAAAAAAGCCGGTAAACATCACCAAAAAACCGATGACGATACATACCGCCGCAATTTGGAGCAAACGCTTCATACAGTTGGCCTAATCCTCTAGTAAAAGCATGGCCAACAATGTGGTTCGCTCTACAAGTTTTGACGGAAACATAAATTCATGGTCCGCATGGGCACCGTCACCCACCGCCCCCAAACCGTCTAGCGTTGGGGTATACATCGATGTGGTGTTGCCGTCGCTACCACCGCCTACGGCCGACTGTTCAAACTCAACCCCCATCGCTTCGCCAATCGCCTGGGCCTTTTGCCACAGCGCTTGGTTCCGCTCAGTGCGTTCCAACGGTGGTCCGATTTCTCCGGTAATTTCCAAGGTCACTCGGTCAACATTTGGGGTGATGGCTCTTATCGCTTCCTCAAGCGCTTCGGCATCATCCATCGACCAGACACGGACATCGACGTGTAGCTGACATTCGGCCGCGATCACATTGGGGCGTGTGCCACCGGTGATGACACCAGGGTTAACCGTCACCCCTTTATCAAGATCGGTCAAGGGAACAAGTTGCTGAATGACATTGGCCATCGCTGTAATGGCGCTAGCCCCTTTGGTTGGGTCTAAACCGGCATGGGCCGGAACGCCGTGGGCTTTGATTACAAATCGGCCGGTCCCTTTCCGAGCCGTTTTGATCTTGCCATCTTCGTCTTTGGCTGGCTCTAAAACAAGGGCTCGGCTGGCGTTTTTAGCCATGTCCCCGATTGTCCCTTTTGACTCAAAACTGCCTATTTCTTCATCAGAATTTAGGACAACAACCGGAGCGATTGAGGGTTCTAATCCAAGCTGTTTCAAACAGCGGATAGCAGCAACCATCATCGAGTCTCCCGTTTTCATGTCAAATACGCCCGGCCCACGCAGTTTTTCTCCATCTTGGGTCAAAGGCATTTTTTCCAAAGTGCCTACGGGCCAAACTGTGTCGGTATGCCCAACTAACATTTGGTACGCAGCTCCATCCGCCATGTCGGCCGGTCGGCCGATCAGCCAGCCGCCTGATTTATCTCCGGGTGTGATGGTGACGTCATACCCCAAAGCCTCAAGTTCCGTTTTGATAATGCTTTGAACGCCTATCTGGGTCTCTGGCTGGTCAGACGGGGATTCAACCAACACCAAGCGCTGAATCAAATCCAGCAGGAATTCTTGATCTGATTCCAAATATTCTCTGATTTTTTGAGCAGTTTTTGCGTGAGTCATACCACCGAATTATAGAGTGGAACCTAAATTTGAAACAGATTCCATGCCAAAACTACATCACCACAATGATTCATTAATGAAAGAACAGCTTTAAGAAGCGGACTTTAGCTTTAATATCGGTATCATTCCAATCCGCAACCATAAGCGGGTGCAGTCAAGAGTTGTGGGAATGGCTTGTTGCCCATTGCCCATTCTCCGTTGTTTATTGCCCATTTCCGGCAGATGGCCACTTTTGCTATAAACAAACCTGCCAAGCCAACTCGCTGCCGTTAAACGTACCGAATTCTCCCTGTAAGCAGAGCGACTTTTTAATGGGCAATGGGCAACGCACAATCGGCAATAAACAATGATAGATTCGTTCTAATCCAACTTTGCCCACGCTTTTTGACCGCAACCATAAGCAGAATCCCAACGGGAACCTAACAAGACCGGCACAACTGAGTCACATATATGAATCAAAAATTTTCTTCCACCATCATTTTCACCTTAGCCATTGTTCTGGCGATCACGGTCTTTAGCAGCCAGGCAAACGGGGCAGTCATTCAGAATTCACAGTTTCAATATCAGATCGATCGCACGGCCGTGCCGAGTCTGAATGAATATGATCTTACTGTCATCATCAACGTTTCAAATGCTCAAACAATCAACGTACGTGATGGTGCCAACAGCCCGATCCCCTATACAAATGGACCAGCGGCCGATGAAATTACGGTGACCACCGACAAAAGCGAGATAAATGTAGAGCTGTTTGATCTAACCGGTTCAGACAGCCTTGGCAACATTCGTAAAGCTGACTTAAAAGACAATCGGGTTTGGGCTTATTCACACGGGTTTGATGACAATTATTTTCTAGAGCAAGAAACGGCCGTTTTCCTAGAACGGGGAATCCCGGCCGGATTTAATGTTGTTTCAGATTGGATAACGGAGCCAGCCAGCCCGTTCGACGGCGATTTTCAGTATTGGGAGTTTAGACGACTGGTGGACGCCGGATGGGCGATCAACAATCACACCGTTGCCCATGAATCAGGTTGCGGCGCCAATTATGATCGCGCGGACCGAAAAGCCGATGTGCTGCAGGCTCAAAACCAGCTACGTAATTTACTAGCTGGCACATCCCGTCCCGACTACAAAGTGATCGGGTTCACCATCCCTTGTGGATACGAAGCTCAGTTCAGAGATTATCCCGGCATCATCAACGAAATCAGAAACAACGGAGAAGACACACTGCTCTACACAGACGGCGTTTTTGAATTCCCCCTTCATATGGATGTGACCGCTCCATTTGATATAGAAACAGTGATCCGACGGGATAGCCGAATTGACGGAAGTGGAGCCAATACAGCCTTTATTACGGGCCAGATGAATCAGGTGAGCGCCCTCGCAAAAAGCGGTAACAAACCGCTTTGGTACACAACCTTCTCCCACGGTGAGCATCTTTTTGGTGACAACACCACCGTTTTAGCAGAATCTTTAGACTATTTGATCGTGACCTATGGCACACAAGGGAGCAATGAAGTTTGGATCGCACCAACGTCTGTTGTTGTTTCCTATCTTTTGGTGCGAGACCTGTCTGTTATTTTGAAAGATGGGGCCCCTCTCCCCACACCAACACCCTCGCCCACACCAACCGCAATCCCATCCGCCTGTAACGAGATCGATAACGGAGCCTTTGACAGTGGGACAGCAAACTGGCAATCATTCGGCACATTGGAGATCGTAAACGGTCGATCTGGAAACGGATTACGGGTCTCAAACGGTCATACGTCTCAATCGATTTCCAACGCGCAAACCAGCGATTATCTGTTCCAAGGCTATGTTTCATTCGACTCCCCATCAACTTCTAGCTGGAACGGGGTCGGAGTTGATTACTTAAACAGCGCCGGAGTTGAAATCGGTGAAAAGTCTTTGCAGCTTTATCCAAACGGTTCAGGGTTTGCCAAATTTGAGATTAGAGACACTCCTCCGGCCGGAACTGCCAGCGTCAATGTTTGGCTATTTTCCGGCAGTTCTGGAGCCAGGCTCACTTTTGACGACATCGATTTTGTCTGGAGCAATTGCGATCCAACGGTGCCAACTGCCACACCGCCACCCAGCGAAACAGAGCTACCACCGGTTCCCAGCAGCACGCCCACGGCAACGGAACTGCCCGGCCAACCAGGCACACCTCAGGTCGCAACGCCAACGGCTGACCCAACAAATCCAGCCAGCACACCGCCCGCCAACCCAACACCTGCAGGGACGGCTCAGCCACCCATTGATCTATCTGAATTTATCTACCTACCGCTCCTTGCCAAGTAACGCACCAAGGCCGATTTCCCTCAGTTAAATATCAGCGCCTACATCTCGGTTTCGGAACCTGTTTTCCCCGCCTCATTTTCGGCTAAGTGTCAAGCCCGTTCGCTTGTCAATTAACATAATATTCCGTAAACTTCGCCCATGAAGAAGATAGATTTAAGGTCCGATACCGTTTCATGGCCTACGCCACAAATGAGAGAGGCGATGGCAACGGCCGAAGTTGGGGATGACGTCTACGGAGATGATCCAACCGTCAATGCACTGCAAGCCCTCGCGGCCGAAATGACAGGCAAAGAAGCAGGTCTTTTTGTAACCAGCGGAACGCAGGGAAATCAGGTGTCACTGGCTGCCCACTGCGGCCGGGGTGACGAAGCGATTGTCGGCTTTGATTCACACATCTTCAATGCTGAAGCGGGTGGTGCCGGTATTATGAGCAGCATCGCGGTGCTCCCATTGCAAACAGATGGGATCGGCCGGCTCGACCTTGATCAAGTCAAAAAATTTATTCGCCCAGATGACCCCCACAAACCAACCAGCCGCCTGCTCTGTGGTGAAAACAGCTACGGAACCAAAAACGGTGCGGCGATTCCGGTTGACTATTTTAAAGATTTGCGCCAGATCGCTGATGATCGCGGGCTAAGCGTCCATCTTGATGGGGCCAGAATTTTTAACGCAGCCACAGCTCTTGGGATTGATGTCAAAGAAATCGCTCAATATGCTGACTCGATCAGCATTTGCCTGAGCAAAGGGTTATGTGCCCCAGCCGGAACTGTAGTTGTGGGCACGGAAGCATTCATCCATAAAGCAAATCGTGCCAGAAAAATGCTGGGTGGCAGCATGCGCCAGGCAGGCATCTTAGCAGCGGCCGGGATCATCTCGTTAAAAGATATGACCAAACGGCTGGATGTGGATCACAAACATGCCAAGCGGTTGGCAAACGGGCTGTCTAACATCCCCTACATCAACATCGACCCGAGCAAGGTTGACACCAATTTGGTCTTTTTTAACCTGAAAGACAACGCACCGCTTAACGAAACCGAAATTACCCATCGTTTAAAAAATGAATTTGACATTTTGATGGGTGGCACCTACGGCAGCGGATTCAGGGCTGTAACCCACTACTGGATTACAGAAGAAAAAGTAGACAAAACACTCTCAGCTCTAAAAACAATATTGAATTAACTTCACCAGCGGCTGAACCAAGCAGTTCGTCAGTTGGTGAGAGTGACAAGTAAAAGGCAAGCATTTCCATGTCAGACATAGTCGGTCAAAATATCAACCAATATCGCTTAGATCAGGTCTTAGGTGAAGGCGGAATGGGGCGCGTCTATTTGGCATGGGACGTTAACCTTGATCGCCAAGTGGCTGTCAAACTGATGCACTCCCCCTTGGCGGTGCAAAAAGAATTTAGGCAACGACTGACTCAAGAGGCGAAAACGGCCGCCAGCCTAGAACACCCGTCTATTGTGCGTGTTTATGATTTTGGCGACAGCGAGCACGGTCTTTTTATCGCGATGGAGTATATCGGTGGCGGTACGCTTCGGGATTTAATCCGAACGGTACGCCAGAAAAACCGCTTCATCCAAATTGATCAAATTATTCAGATCGGGGTTCATATCGCAGAGGCGCTTGATTACGCCCACAATTTTGGCGTTGTGCATCGGGATGTAAAACCTGGCAACATTATCCTCAAGCGGCTGCCTCAGCCGGAAAAACCATCAGGTGCACCCTTCCGTGCCATGCTTTCAGACTTTGGCCTTGTAAAGGTGTCTGAAAGCACACTCAAAACACAAACCGGATTCACGATGGGAACCCCAATCTATATGTCGCCTGAGCAGTGTCATGGGGCAGATTTAGACGGCCGAAGCGATATTTATTCGCTCGGCGTTGTACTATACGAACTTGTGACGGGGCAGCCTCCCTTCTCGTTCCGCTCTTTAACCGAAGCCCTATCTACCCACATGAAGGCCCAAATGCCTTCAACCCCCAGCAGCAAGCGTGGCGAGATCCCGCCGGTGCTAGACACCGTTTTGATGCGCATGTTGGCAAAAGATCCGGGGGATCGTTATCAACACGGGTACGAAGTGGCAGAAGTGTTACGCAGTGCATCTGGTGCTCTGGAAAATAACCCGACTAGGGCGATTGCGAAAATTTCTCGGCCGATTTCTGAGCCATCTACCCATGAGATTTCATCTCCGCCCGAAGGGTATTCGCTGGCGTTGCAATCGGGAGAAAATGAACCGACCAAGATCGATCTAAACCAAGCGGTTATCAGCATCGGCCGGTCAGGCAATAACGATATCACCCTGCCGCTTGACGGAGTATCCCGCTTTAACACCCGCTTGCAGGCGACATCGGCCGGATGGGAGTTGACCGACTTAGGTGGCATCAACGGAACATTTTTGAATGGGGAGCGGATGAAGGCGCAGGAAGGCGTCTTGCTGAATACGGGCGACGTGTTCGAGATCGAATCCTATAAATTTACAATCGAGGGGCCAGAAGCGGAGCCTGACTCAAATAGCCCAGAACCGATTATTAGTGGCATATTGCGCGAAAGTGATTCCAATCCCCCTTTCGAGCCGGATTTGCCTGAAACAGAGCCAGAAGGAAAGCCATCTTCGGCCGGGATAAAACCGGAATCAGAACGGGAAAAACTAACGCTGATGCTGCCCCGCGATAAATATCGCATTAAGGCGGGCAACTCGGCCACCATTGCGCTCGAGGTCTTTAACCGATCACAAGAATTGGCCCGGGTCAATGTGCGGGTGATGGGATTGCCAAGCGAGTGGGTTAAACCGCCTGACGAATTTATCGAAATTCCGGCACGCTCGAGCAAATCTGTGCCGGTCAAAATCCATATTCCGCGCAGTGCTGAAACTCCTGTCGGTTATCAGCGGATGCGCGTGCGGCTCTTTTCCCCCCAACACCCTAATTTAGATTCGGCCGCCAGTCTAATGCTTGAACTGGTCGGATATTCAGAATTTAAGGCGGGGATGGAACCGGAAACAATTGTTTTGCCCGACAATGTTTTCATCAACATCAAAAACAATGGAAATATGCCCGGCCGGTATGCGGTTCGCTTGGGTCCATACGATGGCAAACTGCAAATTGCAGAGCAGTTAGACCCGGTTTTGCTCCCTCCAGGTGGGGCAACCACCGTGACGGTTCCACTTGAATCGTCACGGTTACGGGTATTCGGCAATCGGATCGAAGACCGATTCAACATCCATGTCACCGACATTGATGACGAAACGCAAAACCGCGTAATGGGTGGCACAGTCACCTATCGGCCGATTTTCCCCATGGCGACCGCTTGGGTTCTGGGGCTAATGCTCATGGCCGCCATGCTGTTCGCCTGTATCATGTTTACCGTTCGGGCAACCAACCCGATCCGTGAAGCGTTTACTTTTATCACCGGCCAGCCAACCCCAACAAGATTTACATTTTTGCCCCCCACCACCGAGATTGATCAAGAATCGATCCGGCTAACTAGCCAGGCAGAAGCGGCCACACAAGCGGCCGGAAATCCGAATGTGGTAGAAACAGCTACCCCGGCCTTAGGTTTGTCAGACATAGATGGAGATGGGGCGAGCGCAGATCAAGAAGCGGTTTTGGGGACAAATCCAACCGATCCTGATTCTGACAAAGATGGTCTAAGTGACGGCCGTGAGGCGTTTGAACTCGGAACCAATCCGCTGATTCAAGACACAGACAAAGATGGTTTACTCGACGGAGAAGAGGTGATCAATTACACCACCAATCCGTTAAACCCAGACACAGACGGAGACGGTTTTTCTGATCGCGATGAAGTGCTGGCACAAACTGATCCCAAAACACCGGCCACCGCTACACCCACAGTTGGGCCAACCTTGCCACCCACCGAGACACCGGAGTTTACTTTAACGCCGGTAATCGCTGCACCTGAAGCAACTGAAACGGCGGTTCCGGTGGAAACGGCAACCGAGACGGCGGTTCCCGCAGTTGTGCCGACAGAAACAGAGACGTTGATCCCAACTGAAACGGCTATTCCGGCAGAAACGGCAACTGAAACATTGATCCCGACGGAAACAGCCTTGCCGTCAGAAACGCCGCTACCGACCGAGACAATTACCCCAACTGAAACAGTCACCCCCACGGCCGAAGCTGTCGCAACCGCAACGCAGACAACGGTTATTCAACCTACCCTGCTTCTGGTTTGCAGCAGCGACTTTGTTCCAGATGGATTGATTGGGTCTGAATGGACAAACAGCCTGCTTGGCAGCAGCATAAGCCAGCCAAACGGGACAAATACGCTCGAATATCTAATGCATCGGGATCTTGATAACGTCTATATCGGATTTAGATTGAGCGCACCAGCAGTTCCGGCCGCCAGCAAAATAACCATCTTGCTCGACAACGGCAGCGGTGGTGACCCTGATCCCGGCGATTTGCGGATCAATGTCTCTCGTGATGGGACGTTTGTGATTGAAGGTGGCGTAGGTTCAAATGCAGACGATCTAGGTTTTGCACAAATAACTGACCCCTCGCTGTTAGAACTGGTTGATTTCAAGCCCAATGATCCAGCAGCGGCCGATTGGGTAGCGGAAATCAAACTACCAACCACATTGGCCAGCGCGCTCAAATTGCCGCAAATTAGGTTTGGGGTAAACGGGGTATTTGGGGATCAGTTTGTGCAGTTCCCTTCTGGGGCTGATATCAATTTAGGCGACACATTGGCAACAGTCGGCTACCCATCCTGCAATTAACCTAATCAACCTTATCGCGTTGATTAGTGGAGCTTTAACCAAAGGATCCCATAAGGTCTTACCTCAACCTGGTGATCAAAAATCTCGTTGTTGATGATATTTCGGTACCAAATCGTCTCTGTTTTGAATATTTGCGAAGGATCGAGGTTAACTGTAATCGGTTGATCTGTGACATTCTGGATGCAAAAGACACCGTCAGCCCCTTCGCCTCTTAAGACACAAAATAGGCCTGTATTCATTTGAAAGATTTTTTGCGAGCCATAGGGGCTAAACGCAGGTTCGGCCGAACGCACGGCTATCATGTGGCGGAACCGATAAAAAACCTGCGAACGAGTAGAGTTGATATCGTTTAAATCAGCACATACATCTACATATCGTAGTTTTTCCCGGTTGATTGAACGTTTTTGCCCCGTCTCTTCAATCCCTTCCTGCCAGTTTTCAGAACCGAACAAGCTGTGGAAATAAATCCCCGGAACCCCTTGTAGCACCAGCATAATCGCTTGCGAAGCTAGGAACCGATCTGCTTTGGTCCGATTGGTTTCTTTCACTCCCGGCTTGCCCAGAGCATCCATATAGTTAATGTTTAACTCGTATGGGCTTTCAGACCCATCTGGATTGGCTTTGTAAGAGACTTCTCCGCCCAGCGCTTTAGCCCTGTTCGCCATCGCCAGTATTTCGTTGTCAGATATAAGACCTTTGGCTGGGGTAACTCCGATCCCATCATGTGACGCTAAAAAGTTGAAGAAGGTCACTTGATCGCTCGGGAGTTTGAGGTTGCTGGCCCAATTGCTAAGCGTTGTACTGTTGCCGGTATGGAACGTGTGCAACGTAAGCGGCGGTAAAGAAAAATTGTAGACCATCTGGGCTTCATTTGTGCCGTCACCAAAATAGGAGACATTTTGCTCATGGGGCACGTTGGTCTCTGTAATTAAATTGACGTGCGGTGCCATAATGCTCAGCACTGTTCGCATAAGCTGAATGGCGGCATGAGTTTGTGGCAGATGGATACAGCTGGTACCAACCTTTTTCCACATAAAGCCGATTGCGTCTAGGCGAATAAAATCAGCTCCATGACAAACATAATCTAGTAGAACATCCACGATTGCCAAGAAGACTTCCGGGTTGCTGTAGTTCAGATCAATTTGGTCTGAACTAAAAGTAGTCCAGACATGTAAGGTACTACCATCTGAGGTATCAAATGGGGTCAGCAGTGGAAGAGAGCGCGGCCGAAACACCTCAGTCAAATCGGTTGCAGGGTCCACAACGTGAAACCAATCAACAAACGGTTTTTCTTGGTTCAAAAACGATTTGAACCATTCGCTCTCAGATGAAATGTGATTAATCACCGCATCAAACATCATGCGGAAGCTTAGGCTCAGCCTTTTAATATCAGCCCACTCTCCAAGATTAGGATCTACCTGTCGGTAATCACTCACCGAGAACCCATCGTCAGACGTCCATGGATAAAAGGGCAAAATATGAACCGAGCTGACAGTCCCAGCAACAGTGCTCTCCAAAAACTTTGTTAGTGTGATCAGCGGTTTTTCGTCACCCTGACGAATCATGTCCCCATAGGTGATCAACACAGCGTCTTTTTCGCTAACATCAGGCGTAATGTTGGTCGGCACCCGGGTGCGGTAGCTTGACATTAAATCGAGCAAACGTTGACAAACAGTGGCCGCATTCTCTTTTCCATAGAGTTGGGAGAGATGATAGAGCAGAGATGGGCGCTCTACAGCGGAGTCGTATATCGCTTTTTTAGATGGTCGTTTAGTGATCATAAACCGGTACTGTTAAACCTTAAATAGTTCTGGTCCTGTGGCATTTGTCCTAAGCATATGCGTTAATTTCACGTTCCTCAATCACTCATTTCTCCCAGTACAAAAGTCAAGCTGTGACCCAGGTACCTATTTGTTTGGGCCAGTTGAGCCACGCAGGACAATTTCGGGGCTGAGCAGCGCTTGGTAAGGCTCCGGCCGTCTTCCGGCCAGGATGTCGACCAGCATGCGACAGCATGTGCGGCCGATGTCATAAATCGGCTGGCGCAATGTGGTTAGGGGTGGATTGGTAAATGCCGATACCGGCACGTCATCAAACCCTGCAACAGATATATCTTCTCCGACAACGAGTCCACGTTCTTGAATTGCGTCCATGACTCCCAGGGCCATCATGTCGTTCCCAGCGATAATCGCAGTCGGCCGATTTTTGCTAGACAGCAAGATGTTCATCTGCTCGTATCCACTCTTGCGCGTCATATTCCCTTCTCGCACAAAATCTGCCTTCCACGGGATATTATTGGCCGTCATCGTGTCGAAGTACCCTTCACGGCGTAAGCGGGCAAACATCAAGTTCGCAGGAGGAGCTAAAAATGCGATCTCCTTGTGACCCAAATCAATTAGGTGCTGCACCATTTGGCTAATTCCAGCTTTGCTATCCTCATCTACCAAGGGATATTCGAATTCATAATTGGTTCGGCCGAATGCGACAAAGGGATAGTTATTTTCATACAGGTAGCGGATGCGCCAGTCGTCTACACGGGTACGAACAAGAATCACCCCATCAACCCATCCACCGCCCACAGCGCGGGTATAGGATTCATGCTCCCCTCGGCTTTCTGGTGAGTGTGTGGTGATCAGCAGATCAAAGCCGTGCAAAGCCGCCTCATTACCGATCCCGGCCAGAAAATTGCTGAAGAACGGATCCCCCAAACGCGAACTGGTGTCGGGGATGATAAAGCCCAAGGTGCCGGTCCGGCCGGTTTTGAGCCGACGTGCCATTAAATTTGGAATGTAGCCTAACGCATCGGCCGCACGCTCCACCTCTTTACGTGTTTTTTCTGCAACATCATCATAACCGCTCAACGCTCGCGATGCAGTTGTGATCGATACCCCTGCCTCTCTAGCAACTTCTTTTAATGTAATACCCATTTTAATTGTCCTCATTAGACTAAGAAAAGAAAATGCGAAACGATTGCAATAAATTGCAAAAAAATAGCAGCCGCTCACACAACCGATATTAAAAAGGTCTATAATCATCAACAAGTTACTTTCTTCCCGTCCTAGTACTAACGGCACTGGGGTTAACGTCACGTTTACACCTTAATCAGGGGATAAAACTAGAAATTCACTAAAAGACTCGCTAAACCTGCTAACCTAAAAAGCAAAGTAGCATCTGTTTGGTCAAAACTTATAAGGTACAAAATGTTAAATTTTCTAGAAAAACGGTCAGACCTACTGAATTGGATCGCATTAATTAGCATGGTAGTTCTCATGGGGATGATTTTTATTTATGCCCCCACGGAAAGAACTATGGGATATGTCCAGCGTCTTTTCTACTTTCATGTCGGAACCGCATGGGTCGCATCGATCACCTTTTTTGTCGCCTTAATCTGCGGAGCACTTTATCTCTGGAAACGCTGGCCCAGCTTAGACACAGTTTCAGCAGCATCGGTTGAAATCGGCGTCGCATTTGTGACGATGACGATTGTTAGCGGTGCGATTTGGGGAAAACCGGCCTGGAACACCTATTGGATCTGGAGTCCACGGCTGACCTCAATCACCATCATGTGGCTGGTCTACATCGCCTATTTCATTTTGCGTTCAGTTATTTATGATGAGGAGCAAAAGCGGCGCTTTTCGGCCGTGTATGTGATTGCCGGCTTTGTAACCGTGATAATTACCTACGGATCTATCCGCATTTTGCGAGACATCCACCCGATTATGTTTGGTGGCGCACTAGAATCAGCCTCCGGTATGGAGCAAGGGCTTCAGGAATTTTCTGGTCTGGATTCGATACGAATGGTTGTTACCTTAAATGCGGCCATCATAAGTTTCACGCTTTTGTATATCGCATGGGTCGCCAATCGACTCAAGTTATCCAAAATGCAGGATCGCATCAACCGGGTACGAACCTATATTCTGACTCAGGAATAATCGTTGGCCGGGTAATAACGCAGAGCCACCGCTACAACAGCTTCTCTCTGCTGATCTATTTGATTATTACTGCCAAATTACAAAACCTAAATCAAGCAGAAACTTGTCGTAAGATGTAATCAATAGTTAGCGTCAAAAGACGAACAGACAAAGAAATTCATATTGCTTTATTTATTTAGGAGGCAATTTTGCAAGAATATATCGATCCAAACGAAATTAAAGACGAAGCTGCATCAAGTTTTTGGACCACCAAAAATTTAACGATAGGTGTCATCGGGCTCATGGTCATTTTGCTCATTTACGGCATCATCAATGACATCGGTGCCGAAGCTTCTCCTTTTGGACCTCAACAATCTTTTGGCATTTTGGCCATTTTGGCTTTTACAGGCGGGCTTCTAAGCTTCCTTTCTCCTTGTACCCTCCCGATCCTGCCAGCCTATTTTGCATTTGCATCTAAAAGCAGCCGGTCACAGATCGCCATGAACACGATGGTGTTTATGCTAGGTGTCGCGACCGTTTTTAGCTTCTTCGGCGCCAGTGCATCGGCCCTCGGTTCTCTGCTACGCAACAATCAAGATCTTATCCTGTTAGTCGGTGGTATTTTGATCGTCATTTTCGGAACGATGAGCTTGATCGGTAAAGGGTTTACCGGCATGTCGGCCGAAACAGGTGGCGGCAACGAAAACATGACGGCCGGTGGCTCGTTCATCTTCGGTGTCACATTTGCGGCCGGATGGTCATCTTGTATCGGACCGATTCTGGGCATCATTTTAACGATGGCAGCCACCACCGCCTCTGTGGCTCGGGGCACCATCCTGCTCTTTATTTTTGCGATGGGTCTTGGCTTACCTCTGATCCTTGTTTCAACATTTATCGGCCGGGCAAGCCGCCAAAGCTTCATCTGGCGCATTCTGCGTGGTAAAGGCTGGTTCTTAAATGTACCTTCGATTGTGATCGCCATTATTTGGGGTCTTACCGCTTGGCTTATCCTGTTTGGATTGCTCCGCTACACAACCATCAACTTTGATCTAAACATCGCCAGTTCAACCAGCACAGTGATCGGATTGGGCGTTTTAGCAATTATCGGCGCCGTTTTGTACAACTACACAATTGGCCCTGGCAACGCCAAACAAGACCTCCATCTGCACTCAACATCTATTTTTAGCGGTGTTCTGTTTTTGGCGATGGGTTACTTCATGGTCAACGGCCGCTTGTCGCAAATTACCGCTTGGTTTAACCAACTCACGGCCGAAGCTGAATGGTTTGCCATTATGGAAGAGCGGCTGTTCATGCTGTTCCAGTAGGTCAACCAGCGTGTGACTCAAACTTCAAAAGGAGCTAGGCATTCTAGAAAATGTTTAGCTCCTTTTTCTTTTCCTAATTTCATCCCCATATCAATCAAACACCCATCAGCAAGTTCACTTTGCTCGGGTAAGAAGGATTACAAATCATGGAAGATCAACCAACAAAAAATAACGGAATAGGCAAAGTCCTGCTTTTTGTTTCTGGCATTGGAATTCTGGCACTGGCCGGTTACTTGCTTGTCTTTGGGCAAAATCTGTTCGCCGAAGAACCACTGGTAGCCAATGTGCAAATCACACCGGCTTCCGCAGACTCTCAGCGTGTAAATCAAATTATCGATGAAACTGAGTTAGCCGGTGCCATTCAAGTTGAGGATATCGCCCCGGGCTTCTATCTCGACAACAGCAGCGGTGAACAGATCTCGTTAGAAGCACTGCGGGGACAACCGGTCATTGTCAACTTTTGGGCAACATGGTGCGCCCCCTGCCGGGTTGAAATGCCAGAGTTTGAACAAGCATTAAATGATTACGAAGATGAAAATTTGGTCATACTCGCGCTCAATCGAGAAGAGGACCCTGGGACAGTCGCAAACTTTTTCAGTGAAGAGAATCTGTTTGACACGGAGCTAGACACCACCTTTTTGTCTCTCTTTGATACAACCGCAACTGTGGCTGAAGCCTATGGGGTTTTCAATATGCCAACCACCTATTTCATTAATGCTGAAGGGGAAGTAACGGCCGTTCATCGTGGCCCACTTGCCCGTGTGCAGCTAGACGATTATATGGCACAAACCCTCGAGTAACGGTTCATCAAACCAGATCACATGCCCTAATCTAACCCAATTCTCAATTTATTGAGCCGGTCAGATTAGGGCTTTTTTGTTTTCTACCCACTATTCCCAGTAAAATAGCCAGATGAAGATCGAGATTACAAAAGAACGGCCGGACACACCTGAATCGATGCAGTTGATTCAAGAATTGGAAGATGTTTTAAACCCACTTTATGATGCGGACAACCGCTTTGGCTACAGCGTGCAAAAACTTATCGACCAAGGGGTTCATTTTTACGTTGTGCGAGTTGATGACCAGCCAGCCGGATGCGGCGGGGTTCAGATTTTTGCAGACGACGAACCGCCCTATGCTGAGTTAAAACGGATGTACACCAATCCTAAATTTCGGGGCTTAGGCTTGGCCAAAAAGATGATTGAACAACTCGAGCAAACGACTCGGGAGCATGGGGTTCAAGTTTTGCGTTTAGAAACCGGCATCTACCAAAAAGAGGCGATCGGCCTGTATGAAAAATGGGGCTTTGAATCACGCGGGCCGTTTGGCGCGTACACGGGTGTAGATGAAAATTTATACTACGAAAAAACGATATGAATCTAATCGAATCTTACGCCGCCTATGATGACAAAATCTTAAAAGATGTTGAGTTTGCTTCGGCCGAAGTGCATGAAACAGAGTTTAACGACTGCACGTTTAAAGGGTGTGACCTGCACGAAACAGAGTTTGTGGCCTGCCGCTTTAACGACTGTGAGTTTATCGACTGCAATCTCAATATGATCACCATAAAAGATTGCTCTTTTCGCGAGGTCACCTTTCAAGATTCAAAGCTAGTTGGGATCAATTGGCTGGCGGCCGACTGGCCCAAGCTTGTCTCAAATTCACCCATCAATTTTCAAGATTGCCAATTAGACTATTCTACGTTTATCGGACTTGCGCTCAAGAAAATTAAGCTGAAAGGGTGCTCGCTTAAAGATATTGAATTTTCTGACGCTGATTTGTCAGAGGCGGATTTTCGGGATTCTGTTCTAACCTCAAGCCGCTTTAACAATACCAACCTAAGCAAAGCACGTTTTGATGGGGCGACAGACTACAAAATTGACATCACTCGTAATCGGGTTAACAAAACCAAGTTCTCTTTGCCAGAAGCCTACTCCTTATTGCACAGCATCGAGGAGATTGTGCTGGTTGATGCGTAAATTAAAACCTGACAACGTGATTATCGGATCGCTGGCAAAAATGTCTGGTATGAAATCACTTTCGGCAAATTAGATTCATCCCCCTGCATCATTAATCCAAACGAGCTGAATCTATCAACTGTAAAGCTGACAGTCTGGTTTTCAGTGTCGACAAAATCAGGAGCAACAAAGCGATTTAAATACGATTTGTAAACTCTTAATTCGGCCGGATCGCCCGTTTTGAGAAGCGCTGGGTCATAGGGTAACGTAACCTGAACCGGATGTTGAAAAATGTCTAAATACGGAGTCCTGAAATCCCAAATAGCAAGGAATGAATCTGACAACGTGTAGGTAAAACCATGTGGGGCTAAACCACGGTTAAGTGGTGAATTATGCCAGCCAACCAAAGCAACCTCTCTAAAATAGGAATGGGGGACTGTGTTGGCCCGCATTGATGCTTTTGCACCATTTTCCAATTCTAAGCTTAAGGGGAAACGAGAACTCATACCAACTTCTACATAAGAAAGGAAAATTTCATCATGAGGACCATCGCGTCTTTGTGTTACAACATTAAATTCAGTCTTTCCATTCACATCAATAATACCGCCGCGAAACTCCAAAGAAAGCCCCTCACGGCCGAATCCAATTAAATATGCCCCGTTGGCCAAGGGAACATCAAATCGCCCAACAGCATCTTTGCCATCTGAAATCAAAGTGATGGGATCACCAATGCCATTAAGCCCTTCGTACATGTAGATCTTGTCATCATGAGTTAATCCTTTTACTGTAATTGTGCCAGATAAACCGGATGTTAGTTTGTCTAATCGAATTGTCTGAAGTGGAAGTGGAGCGTTAGGCGCTACGGTAATGAGCAGTGGGTCCGGTACGCCAAATTCGTCAGGCATATTATATTTATCAACCTCAACCAAATATGTTCCGGCCGGCAAGTTAATATCAAATGATCCATCATCTTCCGAGAATTTATGTAGCCGCATTCCCTCAATCTCTCCTTGGCCATATAAATGCATCCCCACTGATAGCGGATTCCCCTCTGAATCGACAACTTTGCCTTCAAAGCGACTATCATTCCGGGCAAAGAACAACTTTACATCTGTCGTTTCACCAGCAATTAAATCCACTTCAAAGCGATGGTCAATGATCTCATAATCAAACCGTGAGTAAAATATTGATATTCCAAATTCCAGTTTCCCCGGGGGGAGTGTGAATCTATTCTCAACCCCTGGTTGATTTAATTCAATACGGTTCAGCACACCTGAAATTTCGGTCGATCTTACAAAAAGTTCAGCGCCATACTCTTCAATAACCTCCCCGCTTTGGAGGTCAATCAATTCAATATTTAGGATTGAATCAGCATCGACTTGGTCAAAGACTAGATCAACTTGAGAAGAAGCTTCAATTTCCAAGTGGGACACATAGGTGAAAAAGTATGGTTCTTCGTCAATGCTTCGTCTAATCGCAAAAGTATAAACACCCGGTGGTATTTCCGTTTCAAATTGACCGTCAAGGATTTCAACAGATCGCTCTACTTCGGCCCAATCTGGGGTGTTAGCATAGCTATATCCAAAGATACTAACTTGAGCAGACAAACCTGTAATAACCTTTCCTTCCCCGTCTACGACTTTCCCTCTCACGACCGCCAACTGATTCTCTTCATTTGCAGAAACAGTTCTTGGGTGCCATAGGCCTCCCATCAAAATGAGCATGACCAATGCTACAAAAAGTGGTTTAACTTGTGCTTTCATCTGATTTCTCCTTTAGATGGTAGTTTTCACAAAGATAGTCAGCAGGCCTTAAAAGTGGGGGCAGGCATGCTCCGAAGTTTCGGAGCAAACATATCATTAGGAAATAGAATCTTGTAAACATTTATTGGGATATTGTGTGAGAGTGGGCTATCGCTTGCTTGAGTAAAAGCGTAAATTTATACTCTACTCATGCGTGCTTTAATTCAACGAGTATCAAGCGCGGCCGTGCGTGTAGACGGCCGATTAGTCGGCGAAATCGGCCGAGGGTTTTGTGTGTTACTGGGTGTAACCCATAGCGACACAAACAAGCAGGCTGACTGGCTAGCTGGCAAAATCGCAGGCATCCGACTGTTTGAGGATGATGCAGGCAAAATGAACCTCGGGCTTGAGGATGTAGGGGGAGAACTCCTCATCATTTCACAATTCACCCTGTATGGTGACGCCCGTAAAGGGAGGCGACCGTCGTTTATCGAAGCCTCACGGCCGGAACATTCGGAACCGATGTACGAGTATTTTGTGGAGAAAATGCGTGAGGCCGGGTTTAAAGTGGCCACCGGCCGGTTTGGAGCCGATATGAAAGTTGAAATTCACAACGACGGTCCGGTTACGCTGATGCTGGAACGGGAGGCGGGAAGCTAATGGGGATTTTAGAAAATAGCCAAATTGTAAAAAACAAAATAGCAGATGCGACCGCTCGATCTGGCCGAAGCTTGGATGAGGTCACGCTTGTATCCGTCACCAAAACCCATCCCCCCGAAGTTTTGCACGAAGCTTGGGAAGCTGGCCTGCGCCACTTTGGGGAAAATCGGTCCCACGAACTGACTGAAAAAGTTCCTTGGCTAGCGGAAAAATTAGGGGCTGAAAACGGAATTGTTTGGCATTACATCGGCCACCTGCAAACGCGGCAAAGCCAACCAATCGCTGACTTTACCCATCTGTTTCACGCAGCTGATCGGCCGAAAATCATTTCGCGCCTTGAGCGGCAGCTGGCTGAAAACGGCCGTTCGCTCGATGTGTTGCTCGAAGTAAACATCAGTGGCGAAGCGAGCAAAGGTGGATTTAACTGCTCAGATTGGGAAAATAGTTTGGAACAGAAGCAAAATATTTTAGATGCGATAAAGTTAGTTAACGGTGGCGGCTCGCAAACGGCCGCAGGGTTGATGACCATGGCCCCATGGGGTGCAGAACCTGACTTTATTCGTACCGTGTTCCAACGAACCCGAAATCTAAGAGATTGGTTATCTCAAGAACTAGAACTTGAGCTCCCCGTATTGTCGATGGGGATGACCGATGATTTTGAAATTGCAATAGAAGAAGGGGCGACCCACGTTCGCGTCGGCCGAGCCCTTTTTGGAGATAGACAATAATATGAAAGCAGTATTACTTATGATCTTAAACGTGTACTCGTTTATTTTGCTGGCACGCGTCATTGTTTCTTGGATTGCTGTAGGCGGCAATAACCCTAACATTCGCAGCAATCCGATTGTTGAGGCGATTTATCAACTCACCGAGCCACCGGTTCAGCTAGTTCGTCAGTTTATGCCACGCACCGGCATGATGGATTTCAGCGTTCTGGTTGTATTCTTGCTCATTTCACTTTTACAACGGGTTGTAATCAGCCTCCCGATCCCCTAAAAAGTATGAAGTATGAAGTAGAAAGTGTGAAGCGCGCGACTCAGTACTTTTTACTTCATACTCTCTATTTCTAGCCTAGCACCCGCAACTTCTCTACGGCCGCCTGCAAAACCTCATCCTTTTTACAAAACGCAAACCGAGCCATTTTTGCACCTTCCGCTTTGTTGACGTAAAAGGCACTTGGGGGAATCGCCGCAACACCTACTTTTTCGGGCAGATATTTGCAGAATTCTACATCTGTCCCTAACCCCAGCTCAGAAATATCGACCATCACAAAAAACGAGCCGTACGGCATAATCGCAGACAGGCCAATCTCTTTAAAGCCGTTCATCAAAATGTCACGTTTGCGATGATACATTTGCCCCAGTTCGTCGTAGTAGCCGGTTTCTTCGGCCGTGATCAACGCTTCGGCCGCTGCCTCTTGAAACGGATTAATACCGCTGAATGTCGCCCACTGGTAAATGCGCATGATGGCCGTTGTCAGTTCGGGAGCCGCCACCGTCCAACCGGTTTTCCAGCCTGTCACGCTAAATGTTTTCCCCAAGCTTGAAATCTGCACCGTACGCTCCGCCATCCCATCAATATTCGCCATCGAATGATGCACAGCCCCATCGTAGATAATGTGCTCATACGCCCCGTCTACGGCCGCAATCGCATCATATTTTTGGCACAACCGTGCAATTAGTTCCATCTCATCCAGCGAAAACACTTTGCCGGTAGGATTATGCGGCGTATTGATCATGATCAATTTGGTTTTGTCGCTAAACAAAGATTCCAGTTCATCCGGGTCTATCGCCCAATCTGGCGATTTTAAGGTGTAATATTTGGGGATGCCGCCTGCAAATTCGATGGATGGGATGTAGCTGTCGTAATAAGGCTCAAAAATAATCACTTCATCGCCCGGGTTAACGAGGCCTAAAATTGTTGAAAAAATCGCCTCTGTAGCACCCACCATCACCGCAATTTCTGAATTAGGATCTACCACACGCCCTTCGTGTTTTAACACCTTATCAGCGATGGCTTGGCGCAATTTCGGCCGGCCGGGCAGCGGGGCATACTGATTAACATCTTCCTGAATCGCCTTGATCGCCGCATCTTTAATAAATGCTGGTGCCGAAAAATCAGGAAAACCCTGGCCCAAGTTAATTGCGTTATGGTGCTGGGCCAAAGCGGTAATTTCAGAAAAGATTGTGGTGCCAAAGTGGCGAACTCGGTTTGCAGAGAAGTGATAAGTCATGCCAGGATTTTACCGAGTGGCAGACGGGCGGGCCAACATAAAATCAGGAAATATTATCAGCCGCTTGCAAGATCATCAGCAGGGTGTCTTCTTCTGAATCTGGGTTTGGCTCAAATTTGTCTTGATGGCGCTCGATTAGGCGTATGGTTAGCCGATCTCCCCCGGCCGCCGCCACCATTTCAGCCCCCCAAGCAGCATGTTGGGCCCGCACCACCGATGGAACTTGAAACCGTTTGGCATCAGCCAGCGTTAGGCCACCCCACGTTTTAGACTGTTGTGGCAGCAGCTTTTTGAGCGCCACCGCCACGGATCGGTCGATGACAGATAGTCGGCCGACTTTGACTTTGCCCACATCGTGCAACAACGCCGCTTTTTGCAGAGACAGATTTGAAGGGCGATCGGCCGAAACCAGCTTGACTACGCGCAGTGAATGATTTTGATCATTCAGCGAGAATCGATTAAACAACTCTCGCTCGGCCGGTGATAAAATCTGATCAACTAGGGATAGATCGTCATCAGTCAACGGCCGTGCGCTCAGCGCCCACAATACCTGTTTTACACGATACGGAATCAAACTAAGAAATCAAAAAGTTAATGATGACGTCAACAATTGGGAAAATGAATCCAACAATGTCATAGCCCAAATATGGCAACAAGAAGATCAACCCGATCAACAAATAGACGCTGTATCCTGAATTGCGAAACGCAACAAGGGGTGCAGCCATCGGCTTAGGCAAGATACCTATCAAGATTGTAAATCCGTCTAAGGGCGGAATGGGCAACAGGTTAAACACAAACAGTAGAATGTTGATGTAAAGCCCCATCCGAAAAAGAAAAGCGAAGTTGCCTTCGAAAAAGGTGGTGGCGTCGAGCAAGCCAAAGTTGACCAGCTGGTACGGGATCGAAAAAATAAACGCCATAATCAAGTTGGCAATCGGACCAGCAACCGCAACCAGTGCCATCGATTTACGGGTGTCCCCCCGCAGCAAATCCGGCCGAACGGGGGTTGTGGCCCAGCCAAAGCCGATAAACAGCAGCAAGATCATCCCCATCGCATCCAGATGTGGAAATGGGTTGAGCGTAATCCGGCCGTTTTGGCGCGGCGTTGGGTCACCCAAACGATCAGCCACAATCGCATGTGCGTATTCATGGTAGGCAAAAGCGGTGACCGCAACGACCAAAACTGACAGAATGGCGATCCCCAAATCAAAAGGGTCAAGGCCCTGATTAAAAATTCCTCTTAACATCGTGTTGTCCTCAGTGATTCAATGCACATAGGTGTGCATTGCGTGTAACTATCCAGCGTAGCAGGGAAAAGGCTCAAGAAACCTGCAACTGCTAAATAATCGCTTTAATTATACTCCCCTACGGATAAATCACGCAGGTAGTTTTTAGAAAAAGGATAATCATTGATTAAGCGTCATACAGGAATTTCCCTGAGCGAGATATAATTAAAGCTATCCTTCCTCTCCCTTATCTTTTTTAACTAGGACTTTAATCTGTTTAAAACGTGTTACGTTCAACGCAACGCGCTTTTTTATGCAAATTTTGGCACCTACTGAATAAATACACATAGAATGAATCGGCAAATCCCTGAAATTGAACTAGACGACATTGTGCGCCTGCGAAAAAAGCACCCCTGCGGCAGCTTTACATGGAAAGTTGTACGCTTGGGCGTAGATATCGGGCTCGTCTGCCAAGGGTGCGAGCACAAAGTTCTGTTGCCCCGTAGTAAATTCAACAAGCAGTTAAAAAAGGTAGAAGGAAAGGAAAATTAGGAGAGCCAGTTGGCACATTTATGACAAACGTTTTATTAGTGATTTACATCCTTGCCCTGATGGGTTTAGGCACATTTGGGTTTTTGGGATATATCACTCTTTGGTATTACTGGCTTAACAAGGATAACGCGCCTGACAAACCGCCACTCCCGGCCGATGATGAGCTACCGCTTGTCACTATCCAGCTACCCGTGTTTAACGAGCGATACGTGATCCGACGGCTGATCGAATCTGCGATCAATTTAGACTACCCGATAGACAAGCTAGAAATTCAAGTTGTTGATGACTCTACCGACAGCACGGCCCAATTGGCCGCAAACATCGTCAGCGAATACCAGCAAAAAGGGGTCATGATCAGACACATCCATCGCACCAACCGGAACGGATACAAAGCCGGTGCATTGGATGCGGCCGTTGATCAAGCTAAAGGGGCTTTTGTCGCCATTTTTGATGCCGATTTCAAGCCATCTCCCGACTTCTTGAAGAACACAATCCCCTATTTTTTGGCCGACAACAATCTGGGCATGGTCCAAACCCGCTGGGGCCACTTAAATCAGGACAACTCTTTTTTGACCGCGGCCCAAGCGATGGCGATGGACAAGCATTTTGTAATTGAGCAAACGGTTCGGCATCGGGCAGACTTTTACCCGAAATTCAACGGAACGGCCGGCATATGGCGGACTGATTGCGTGCGAGACTCAGGTGGCTGGCAAGATGCGACGGTGTGCGAAGATTTATGCTTAAGCACGCGGGCCATCCTAAAAGGGTGGGATTTCACCTTTTTGCCCGACGTTGTGACCCCAGGCGAGCTACCCACAAGCGTATCGGCTTATAAAAATCAGCAAGCACGCTGGGCAAAAGGGTCGCTACAATGCCTGCTCAAATATGGCTGGCGAATTTTAACCGACAAAAATCACTCGCTTATCGGCCGGATATATGCCCTAGTCACCATGTCGGGCTACTTGGCCCACCCGTTTCTGATTATCATCATTCTAAGCCAAGTCCCGTTTATGCTCATGGGCACCGTACTGTCTCCCAAGTTTTTCCTGTTTAGTTTGTTGGGATTGGGTCAGCCGGTCCTGTTTATCATCAGTCAACAGCTCATCTACCCAGACTGGCGCTACCGCTTGCGCCACTTCCCAACCCTTATGCTCGTTTCACTGGGATTAGGCCCCATCATCACACGGGCTATCTTTCAGATTTTGACCAAACAAACCCACCGTTTTGTACGCACCCCCAAAGGTGAACAAGAAGCATTAAAAAGTGGTCAGATAAATAAAAAAGGAGAAGATGCCTACCAACTTCCATTTGATTGGATCGTACTGGTAGAATTAGGGCTCGCTTGTTATGGGCTTATTGGAATCATTCTAGCCATAAGCAGCCGCAACTTGGCCCCGATTTTTTTAATGGGCTACTGCATGACCGGTTACGGATTAATGGCGTGGCTTAACATTAAAGAGCATCTTCCAAAATTCGACTTTGCCAGAAAGTCAGCAACTAGTACTGCACGGCGCAAGTAACCGCCTAGTTCAAGTTGCGTGCAGTACCTTATACAAAGGGGTGAACAACGGTTTAACATGCTCGTTATTTACGCCCCTTTGTACTAGATAATCCAGTTTTTGCGTTGTTTCTATTCAATGAAACGGCTCAAACTCTGGCCAATCCTTCAATTATGAATTTAAAAGCATTTTCACTCCTCCTCTTTTCTTTATTGCTGTTTGCGTGTACCTCTCCACCAGAATCGGTTGAGCCTGCCGCCAGCGACAATTCGGCCGCACAAGAAACCTTGGCCGATTCAGCGGTTGAACCAACAGCGGTCGTGGTTCAAGATTACCCATCCCCCGTTGCGATCATCGACGAAAGCAACGCGCAAGCAGAAGGGTATCCGGCCCCAGAATCTGCCTTGGTAACAGAAAACGGTGGATACCCAGCGCCCGAAACCGACTCTAATGGGGCTATCCAGGCTCCGGCCGAAGTCGTAGAAGGCTCAGAAATTGTGGAATATGCTGATCCGGACAACGCTGAATCTGAAGAAGCTCTCCCTGATCGGACCGGCCCACAATCGCGCGAAATCCAAGTTACAGCACCAGACGAGCTAAATTTGTTTGGTACCTACAACACTCTCGGTAGCGCAGAACCGCAGCCGGCCGTTTTACTGCTGCACATGCTCGGCGGCACCCGCAAGGATTGGGAAGCAAGCGGTTTTAGCCAGCAGCTCAATGAAAATGGATTTATAACCCTTGCACTTGATATGCGCGGCCACGGGGAAAGCATCTCTAATCGGGATTGGGTTAAAAGCGAAGAAGATCTTTTGCTGGCATGGGAATGGCTCATTTCACAGCCGGAAGTCGACGCTGAGAATGGCTTTATCATCGGTGCCAGCATTGGGGGCAATATGGCATTACGCACCGCCGCAAACGCACCTACTGTCAAAGGGACCGTTCTCCTTTCTCCTGGCCTTAACTATCGCGATGTCACCACAGATGATGCGATTGCCAACATGGATCGGCCGGTTTTGATGTTCGCCATGACCAACGACAGCTATTCTGCAAACTCCGTCAATCAGCTTGGGGAGCTCAATACGGCCCAAGCAACCGCAAACGTCATTGATGGCGCTGCACATGGCACAAATATGCTTGGGGCTTATGAAGGGCTCGAAGATCAAATTCTGGCATTCTTAAATTCAAATTTGAATTAGTCTCAAAAAGACTTTTGTCCAAAAGCCCCAGCCGGTCTTAAAGACCGGCCGGGGCTTTTTTGTTGGAGTCTCACAAAATATGATTCGGTAAACACTGTTTCCCTTGGCCTTTCTGCAAAATTAAAAATACAATCTCAGCATGTATAAATTTGCAGATTGGACCGATGATATTCAGCATTCGATGATGCGGCGGCTCAACCGCCACTTTGAAGGTATAGACGATTTCTTATCGTTAGCAGGGGGCCTGCCAGACCCTGACCTGATGCCCAATGTGCCTCTGGCAGAAGCTGCCCAAAAGACTCTGCTAGAACAGCATTCAACCGCGCTCCAATATGGGGGCAACCGGCAATCGTTAAAAGAGCACATCGCCAATTTTATGCAGCAGCGCGGGGTTACATGCACGGCCGACGATCTTGAGATCACAATTGGGGGGCAGCAATGCATGTCCCTGACAACTAAAATTCTGCTTAATCCGGGCGGAACCTATGCGGTTGGAGATCTGTCATACGCCGGTATACGCCAGGCTGCAAAATCACTGCGGCCGAACGTTTTGTCAATCCCCATCGACCCACATACAGGTCTGGATTTAGACGTGCTTGAGCAGCATTTAAAGGATGGTGCAAGGCCCGCATTTTTGTATACAGTTCCGGCCGCACACAATCCGGTTGGGGTAACGATGCCGCTTGAGCAGCGCAAACGGCTGATGGCGCTTGCCCGTCAATACCAAATGCTGGTTATCGAAGATGATGCCTACGGCTTTTTGGAGTATGACGGTGAACCTGTACCTGCGCTGGCCGCAATCGATCCTGAGTGGGCCATTTATCTCGGCTCGTTTGCCAAAATCTTATCCCCAGGCATCCGTTTGGGATGGGTGATCGCCCCCAAACCGATTCTTGAAAAAGTAGCGATTGCCAAGCAGATGCAAACGCTCTCCCCGTCGCCGCTTAGCCAGCACATCGTTGACAACTACCTCAGCGACAATGACTTTCCGGCGTTGTTGACCCAGCTACGCACCGCTTACGGCTCCAGACGGGATGTCATGATGGACGCGATAGACGAACATTTTCCGGCCGGAGTAACCGCTTATCGGCCGACCGGAGGCATGTTTGTCTGGGTGCAACTACCCCAAGGTGTTGATGGCATCGAAGTGATGAAACATGCGGCCGCACAAAATGCGGTAGGCTGTTTGCCCGGAGCCGCCTTTGCAACAGATGCTGTGGCAGAGGACAAATATCAGTCCAACTTAAGAATCACATTTGTTCGGTACAACGAAGAGCGAATTGCAGAAGGCATCGCTCGACTCGGCCGCACCCTGAAAGAAACAATTTAGTAGAGGGCGACGCCGTCGGAGAATAATAGGATCGAAGAATCCAATTCCCACACCGACGGCGTCGACCCCTACGTGGAAACTAACAAACAACATGAACGGCGCACAAGCACTTATCCAAACCCTAGTCAACGGCGATGTTGACGTCTGCTTTATGAACCCCGGCACCTCTGAAATGCACTTTGTGGCAGCTTTAGACGATGTGCCAGAAATGCGATCAATCCTCTGCCTCTTCGAGGGAGTCGCAACCGCAGCGGCCGATGGCTATGCACGCATGACGGGCAAACCGGCCGCTACCTTGCTCCATTTAGGACCTGGGCTGGGCAACGGTTTCGCTATGCTCCACAATGCCCGCCGCTCGTTTACCCCGATCATTAATGTGGTTGGGGACCATGCGAGCTGGCACCTGAAATACGATGCCCCACTCACGTCAGATATCGTTTCAATCGCTGATCCGGTTTCTAAATGGATTAAATCGTCTGAATCATCAGACGCTATCGGACCAGACACGGCCGAGGCGATTCAAAAGGCGCTTGAGCACCCCAACGGCATTTCAACCCTAATTTTGCCCGGCGATACGGCGTGGAACGACAGCCACGACGGACCGGTGACCGCCATCCCCAAACCGGCCGCCCCAACTTTTCAGGCTGACTTGGTTGAAAACGTAATCAACATCTTGACATCGGGTGAGCCAACCGCCATCGTGCTGGCTGGCAAAGCTTTGATGGAAGATGTCGCGCTAACCGCCAACCGGCTCGCAACCGGCACAGGCGCACAGCTGTTTGCAGGGCGACCCACCGGCCGTTGGCAACGGGGTGAGGGTCGGCCGAACATTCGACGCATTCCTTACCCGATCCCGCAAGCGGTTCAAGTTTTGGAGCCATTCAAACATATCATTTTAGTAGATGCCCATCCCCCCATCGGCTTTTTTGGCTACCCGAACTTGCCGAGTGAGCTTTGGCAACCGGGCACACAGGTCCATCGTTTAACCGAGCATGGCGAAGATTCGGCCGGGGCCTTGGCTGCAATTTGCGAGTCACTTAATGTGCCACACAACAGCGGACCGTTGGCAGAATTAAACCGGCCGGATCCTGCGACAGGGCAACTCGACATCCCTAAAGTGTGGCAATCTATCGCCGCCTTTATGCCGGACAACTGCGTGATGTCGAACGAATCGTTAACCTCAGGGTACGGTAGCGAAAAATTTATGGCCGTTGCTCCCCGGCACGATGTGATTTCTGGCACAGGTGGTGCGATTGGTGGCGGATTGCCCTACGCGGTAGGCGCGGCCGTCGCTTGTCCAGACCGCAAGATCATCAACCCGCAAGCAGATGGGTCAGCCATGTATTCGATCCAGGCATTGTGGACGATGGCGCGTGAAAACCTTGATGTTGTTTCGATTATTTGGAACAATCGGGCTTACCGAATTCTTGAAGGCGAGCTCGAAAAAGTTGGCGCATCAGCCGATACCCCGAAAGCCCGTGCCATGCTTGATCTAGACAAGCCAGAACTCAATTTTGCCCAAATGGCGGAAGGGATGGGTGTTGAAGGGACTCGAGTAGGCTCGATGGATGAGTTTAACAAAGTGCTAGAAGCTGCCATTAAAAAAGACGGACCACACCTGATCGAGGTTTTGGTTTAAGAAGACTATCTCAAATTGCGACGTAACGTAAACGGTTAGGCTGCTCAAAAAAAACGTATTGCGTGGAACGTAGTCGATTCAACACTCTGCGCAATACATCACTACTTCAAAAGGAACATCAAAATGAACCCCGTCATTGAAAGCTACATCAAAAGCATGGATTATCAGAGCCGGATCATTAAAATGCGCACCGAAGGGATCACGCAAGAGCAAAGTCTGCTCCAGCTACCGATCCCGGCCAACTGCATGAATTGGCAGTTGGGCCACATGCTCATGTATCGCGAATATGTGCTCGAAGCGCTGACGGAGCAAGATGGTCCTGATCCCAGCGAATACAAAGTGTATGGTGCCGGTTGTGAACAAATGACCGATGGCACTCACGCCGTCGATATCGATGTTCTCAAATCTCGTTTGGATGATGTGGCAGCCAAATTAAAACCGGTTTTGCGCCAAACATCGGCCGAGCAATACGAAACGATCTTCAATGCCGAGCGAGAAATGACCTTGGACGATACGGTTCGTCTTTACCTGACTTATCACGAGGCGTATCACATCGGACAGCTTGAAGTGCTACAGGAACTGGCAAAACAAACCGATTAACGGGGAAATAAATATGAGTAAACGAGGCAAACGTAGAGGAAAAACCAGAGGGGTAAGTAAAAAGCATTTGAGGGGGGCCAAAGCGCAAAATTCTATCCGGCGAGCGAATCGGCCGTCACGGAAACCGCGCCCAGCCCGGCCGCAAACGGCAAGAGGTAGCTCTCGGCCAGCCCCATCTTCAAGCGGATCTCAAGAACTTCGATCCGCCATCAGCATGCTCGAAACACGGGAGCGTGGTTTGCAAAATCGGGTACACCTCAGCTCCATCGAAGCTGAAATCAATCAGATTGACAATGCGTTTCTCGAGATTCCGGCCAAAATTGCAGAGCTTAACAAGCGGGGATTTGTATTTACCAAAGATATGGATGACGCGTTAACCTTAGCTGAAGAAGAATGGAATGCAGGCATTGAAGATGACGTTGAAGCTAAATTAACGGCCGGGATTAACGAAGTCCAACAGAGCGCGAATCGGCTTGATCGTGCGATGGCCCAACTGGTAAAGCCCAATCAATATGCGGTCGAAAAAGCTGAAAACGAGCTTGACCAGCTGGACAATTTGATCAGTGCCACAGAGAAAGGGATACGCGGCCGATACAGCGCCATCAAAACAACCATCGATGAAATTTATGGGGATATCGACGAAGCGAACTGGGGAATTGATCACCTCAATGATTCTGAAATCAAACTCAGAGGCTCTGAAGCTTTGGTACAAGTTGCCGAAGCTGAGTGGGAGATCGATGGAGAAGATGAAGGGCCGGACGGCTTCCTCTATTTAACTGACCAACGGCTTTTATTTGAACAAAAAGAAGAAGTGGCTGAAAAGAAATTCATGTTTATCACCACCAAATCAACTGAAGTTCAAAAGCTTTTGATCGACACTGAATTGCGCTATCTCGGCACCATTGAACAGTCTGAAGAAAAAAGGCGCAGGCTGCAGTGGGGTTCCGATGAAATTTTGTCGATGACGGTTACGGGGCAAGCAGACTTATCCCGCTTGCGTTTTCACATCAAAAATCAGCAGGCTGAAGATTGGAAAGAAACGCTTCAGTTTGTCTTGTCTGGGGAAATTCAGGAGGATCGGTTTGACCATGACCCTGAGGCGGCCGAGGAGAAACTCGTCTTCCCAACCAGCTGCCCCAACTGCATGGCAGCCGTGCCACCGCTGCCCGGAGGGGTCTCTGTGCACGAATGTGAGTTTTGCGGCACAACGATTCAGGCATCAGACGAATAACCAACAAGTTTTTTGAATGGGGTGTGGCAAATAACCTTTTTGTCCCAACCATTGTATTTCCCCGCGTCTTTTAGGCTAGGCAAGTCGCAAAATATCGCCAATCCGGGGCACCCCAAGGGCATTTCCTGCGGGCAC
>JAHDEN010000192.1 GCA_020628815.1 Chloroflexota bacterium
ATCGTACGGGAGATCCCTAAACAATCCTCAAACTGGGATATGTTTATGAACCTGTACGAGGAAGATGGCACCCTAAAAGCCGACGTTGATTACAACGTAGATCTGTTCAAACGAGATACGGTTGCAAGTTGGTTAGATGGATTTGAAATTCTGCTAAAAGGGTTGGTTGAAGAACCGAACGGTAAGTTAGGAGACTTTGATTTCTTTACTGACTCCGGTCTTTCAGAAGAACTTGATTCTTATAACAGTACGGCAACCAGCTATCCGTCTGATTTAACCTTGCCAGAGATCATTTCTCGCCAAGCTGCGCAAACACAGTTTAAACCGGCGATCCTGGATGAGGGTCAAACCTACTCGTATAAAGATGTTGATCAGCGTGTAGCTCAGATTGCAGGTTACTTGCAATCTGCTGGGGTTACAACCGGCTCAATCATCGGATTATGCGTCGAGCGGTCGGCCGATATGGTGATGTCCGCTTTGGCCATTATGCGGGCGGGTGGTGCGTATGTGCCGCTAGACCCTGACTACCCAGAAGATCGCTTGCAGCACATGATCGCAGACTCTGGCATGACAGCGGTTGTAACGCAGTCATCTTTGGCTGAGACATTGCCAACCACGATTACAAAGCTTGTGATTGATGATGCTGACAATGGTGTAACCGATTCTGTAGCCCCACTGCTTCAAAGCTTGGCAGAGCCCGAAGGCATGGCCTATATGATTTACACATCAGGCTCTAGCGGGTTGCCAAAAGGGGTGATGGTTTCGCACAAGTCGCTGACCAACTTTATGTATGCGATGAAGAGCCGGCCGGGAATCACCTCTGACGATATTTTACTGAGCGTGACCACCATGTCATTTGACATCGCCGCTCTTGAAATCTATTTACCTTTAATCGTTGGGGCACGTGTCGCTATTGCGCGGCCGCAAGTCTCTACAGATGGTAGTTTGCTGGCCAGTATGATTGACAGCATTGAAGCGACCATGATGCAGGCAACCCCAGCAACCTGGAAGATGCTCATCGATTCAGGTTGGACGGGCAAAGCTGGTTTGAAAATATTGTGCGGTGGCGAAGCACTGTCACGTTCTCTGGCGAACAGCTTGATCGAGCGATCTCAAGAGCTTTGGAACATGTATGGGCCAACTGAAACCACGATTTGGTCTACAGTTGCCCGAGTTGTTCCGGGTGATGCGCCGATAAATATCGGTAGCCCCATCGCCAATACCCAAGTTTATGTTTTAAGCAGCTTGATGCGGCCGGTGCCTCTCGGTGTTGAAGGTGAACTGTATATCGGTGGTGATGGCGTTGCGTTTGGCTATTATGGCCGGCCGGAGCTGACTGCTGAGCGGTTTGTGAATAACCCATTTGGAGATGGCAAGCTGTATCGCACAGGCGACATCGCTAAATTTGGTGATGATGGCTCATTAATCTGCTTAGGTCGTTCAGACAATCAGGTTAAAATCCGCGGTTTCCGTATAGAGCTTGAAGAAATTGAAGCGATTTTGCTTGAGCACCCATCTGTGACGGATGCGGTAGCCATCGTGAGAGATGATCAGCCGGATGACAAACGCATTGTGGCGTATACAATCCAATCAGATGAGATTGAACCGGCCGAACTACGAAGCTTGATCAATGAAAAGCTGCCATTTTATATGATGCCTTCCGCATGGATGCGTCTTGAGCAGTTCCCGATGACGCCGAATGGGAAAATTGATCGAAACAGCTTCCCTGCGCCTCAACAGGATCGCAGCAGCTTGGAATCGACATTTGAACCGGCCGAAACAGCTGAAGAAAAAATAGTTTTGAATGTGTGGTGTGACGTTTTGAAATTAGACGCTGAGCAAATAGGGGTTCGTGACAACTTCTTTGAGCTTGGCGGCCATTCGCTATTAGCAACTCGAGTAATTAACCGTCTGAAAGAGGTTTCAACCGAACCGATTTCTCTGCTGACATTTTTTGACAACCCAACGGTTGCAAGCTTGGCATCAACTTTTAAAGTTAGCCAGGAAAAGCCAGCAGATCCAGCCAAAGCTGAAGTTATTGAAGAGGCAGATGGTGACAAGCGTTCAGATGATGACCGTGAAGAGTTTGTAATATAGAATGAAGGTCTTGGATCTTTGAAAAAAAAGAAATGTAGACCCATTACCCTTGATCGTCGTAAACTACAGCAAACTTGATAAATTTGCGATTTGATCTAAGGATTAGATATTTCTATGCAAAACAGTCAAAGAAATCTACACGATTTAATTGAAGAATTGTCGTCCCTGAATATTCGGATAAGCGTTAAAGACGGAAATCTGCATATTAGCGCACCCAAAGGGGCAATAAAAGAACATTTACGGACTGAATTAATTCTTCGGAAAGAAGAACTAATTCAGTTTTACCGTGTCCCTTTGCCTCGCGCGGATATGGGTGATAATGAGATCGAAGTGATTTCTCGCGCGGACATGTCTGCATTGCCGCTTTCTTATTCACAAGAAGGCGTTTGGTTTCTTGAAAGCCTGAACCCTGGAACCGCTAGCTACCATATTCCCTTTGGTATTGAATTTGTGGGAGAACTGCGGCCGGAGATTCTCAAAGAATCTATCCGCTGGCTGGTAAATCGGCATGAGTCTCTAAGGACGATGTTCTTAGAAAAAGACAATATGCCTCATCCTGTAATTCTGAGTGATGTTGAGGTCCCGTTTGAAGAGGTTGACCTAACCGGCATTGATGAGCGTGATAGAGAGTATGTTTGGGGTCAGCGACTGCGTGATTTCCTGAATGGGTCGTTTAACCTGTCAGTAGCTCCGTTGTTCAGAGCCATTCTAATCAAACTTGAGCCAAATAAGTCCCATTTGATTCTTAACTTCCACCACATTATTGCAGATGGTTGGTCGCTTGGAATTATGATGCGTGAACTGGGGCAAGCGTATCAAGCATTTTTATCTGGCCTTATGCCTGATGTTGAACCGCTAAGGGTTCAGTTTGTAGATTATGCGGTATGGCAAAAAGAACAGCTCAGTTTAATTGAGCAAAACAGCTCCCAGCTTGAGTATTGGAAGAATCATCTGGAAGGGGCGCCAAACCTAATTAATCTGCCTACAGATCGGCCGAGAAGATCAGCTTCTAATGCGGCCGGTGGCATTATAAACTTCAGGGTTAATCAAGAAATATCGGCCGGAATTAACCAGCTAGCTAAAAGGGCCAATGTTACGCCGTACATGGTGCTTCTCGCATCATTTTACATTTTAATGTACCGGTACAGCCGTCAAAATGACATCGTTGTGGGGACCCCTGTCTCAAATCGGCCGAGAGAAGAGTTTGAAAATATTGTTGGATTTTTTGCCAACACATTGCCGTTGCGCAGCAAAATAGATCCCAATCAAAAATTCTTAGATTACCTAAAAGACGTTCGGAAGTTAACGCTTGAAGGATTTGACAATCAAGCGATTCCGTTTGAACTGGTTGTAGATCATGTGCAGCCCAAACGCAGCTCTGCATGGAATCCGCTTTACCAAGTTCTGTTTGCGCTTCAAAACAATCAGGTTGAATGGCCAGAATTAACAGGTCTTGATACACGTTTGCTCAATCACTTCGCTATGGAGAACTCTCGCCTTGATCTCTTTTTCGAGATGTGGGAGGAGAAGGACTACTTTGTGGGGCAAGTTGAATATGATTCACATTTGTTCGACATCATGTCGATCCGGCGGATGATCGCACATTTTGTGACATTGCTGAACAGCGTTGTACGTATGCCTTCTGCCAATATTGTGGACTTGCCGCTAATGTTGCCAGACGAGCGGAATCAGATTGTTTACGAATGGAACCGCACAGATTTCCCATTTGCTGATGAAGCGCTTGTTAACGAGCTGTTTGAGCTGCAAGTGCGTAGGGCAGGGGGGCGAACGGCCGTAATCGACCCAACAACTAAGGTTGAATACACATGGTTTGAGTTAAACGAAAAATCAAACCGATTGGCCAATTACTTAAAAGATCGAGGGGCTGGAAAAGGCTCTTTGGTTGGAATCTCCTGCAAGCGGTCGGCCGACATGATTGTTTGTCTGCTGGCTATTATCAAAACTGGTGCCGCTTGGCTTCCTCTTGATCCCGAATATCCTGATGACCGCTTAAAGTATATTGTGCAAGATGCTAGCCCGGCCTTGATCTTGGTAGAAGAAGAACCGGGTCTGCAGGCTTGGATCACGCCCGATGATTTGCGCTTGGTCAACTTGAAAAAACTAGACAACCTAGAGACCTATTCAAGTAAAAATTTGCCCTCTGAAATCACTTCAACTGATCCGCTATTTGTTTTGTACACATCAGGATCTACCGGAAAACCTAAAGGGGTGATTGGGCATCACAAAGGGGCTGTTAACCGCTTTAGCTGGATGTGGAATAAATATCCATTTACATCTGGCGAGGTTTGTATTCAGAAAACAACCTTGAACTTTGTGGATTCAGTCTGGGAAATCTTTGGACCAATTTTAAAAGGGGTTCCGCTGGTTATTGCGCCCAGTGACGTTGTGTCTGATATGCCCAAAATGGTTGAATTCTTGGCGGAACATCGTATCTCTCGCATTGTGCTTGTGCCAACCTTGCTTAAAGAGCTGGTTAAACATACACCCAATTTAGGTGAAGCTCTGCCCGATTTGCATATGTGGACAGCCAGTGGTGAGACGCTCACCGTCGAGCTCTACAATCAGTTCACGAAGGCAAATCCATTTGCCAAGCTTTTAAACATTTACGGGTCTTCTGAGGTTACGGCCGATGTAACTTGCTTGGATACAAATCAGTACCCGACCCCAAATCAAATGTATATCGGAAAACCGATTGACAATATCAAGGTGTACATTCTTGATCATGTGCTTGAGCCGGTGCCGATCGGGGTAGCAGGTGAACTGTTCATCTCTGGTGTGGGTGTAACCAGTGGATATCTTAATCGGCCGGAGCTTAATGAAAAATCTTTTCTAGAAAACCCGTTTGAACCGGGAACAACCATGTTCCGCACAGGTGACATCGGCCGTTACAACTCCGATGGTCAGATAGAGTATCTCGGCCGAGCTGATAACCAGCTAAAAGTTCGTGGGGTTAGAATCGAGCCTCAAGAAGTCGAATCGGTATTGATGGGGCACCCGTTAATCGAAGAAGCTATTGTTGATGGCTGGGATGACGGCGGCGAGACGATTCTGGTTGCGTGGTTCGCTCTAAAGGATCAGGTAGAAGAATCACCTGAAGTTTCGGATCTGAGAAGCTTTTTGAGCCAGACTGTCCCCAGCTACCTTGTCCCCAGCCGCTTTGTTAGCTTGCCTCAGATCCCACGCTTGCCAAATGGTAAAATTGATCGCCTGAGTTTGCCAAAACCGACACTTGATATTTATCGGTCAGATCTACCGTTTACACCGCCTAATGATGAGATCGAGGAAGAGCTGGTAGATATTTGGAAAACAGTTCTTTCGCTAGTGAAAATCAGCATTTTTGACGACTTCTTTGACCTTGGGGGGCAATCTATCAAAGCTGTTCAAATGTTTGGGCTGATCAGAGATCGCATTGGCGTAAGCATTGAGCTTTCTCAGCTGTTTTCTACGTCAACCGTTGCAGATCTGGCAGATTACATTCGCAAGCAAGATTACATTAAGCTGACGCAGACAGATCTTTCGCTACCCACCATCCCAATTGAAGAAGATGGCAAAGAGACAAATGAATCTAAACCATTTAGCTACCTCATAGAAATCAATGAGGGATCTGAGCTGAAAACCCCCATCTATTTTGTGCACGGGGCGGGGGGAAATGTGCTCTTCTTCAAGAGTTGGCAAAAATATCTTGGTGACACTCCTTTTTATGCTTTTCAGGCCCGTGGAGTAGATGGCGCATCATTCCCGCATGAGTCGATTGTGGAGATGGCGGCCGACTATATCAAAGAACTGCTGTTGCATCGGCCGGATGGGCCATGGATCTTGGGTGGTTACTCTGGTGGGGGAGTGGTTGCTCTCGAAATGGCGATTCAGCTCCAGTCGATGGGGCATGATTTGCCACCGATTGTTATGATCGACACGTTCCACCCCGGTATCAAATCAAAAAGCTACACCATGCGTGATCGAGTGCATCTTTTGACAACCAATCCGGTTGATTACGTTAAAAATGTGGCTCAGAAGCGGGTGATCGGTAATTTCAAAAAAGAGTACACCCGGGAAGAGATGGACGAAATGATTGCAAGCGGCACCCCTTTGCCGATTGAATTGCGCGACGACTACATGACAGATCAGTTCGCCAAACTTCTAGAGCAGTATCCTGACCCCGTGCCGTATCATGGTCAAGTCTTGTTGTTGTGCGCAGAAGAAATTTGGCAAATGTTTGCCCATGCGGGTTACGAACGTGGCTGGAAAGACGTTCTTCTGAATTTGACCGTTGACGAGGTAAAAGGGGATCATTTTGCGATCATTGAAGAACCTGCAATTGGAGAACTGATCGAAAAGCTAGGAAATGGTATTGCTCAATTTGAGCCTCCGAAAGCATGAGTCTGCCAGATTGGAAAAGTCAGAAGCAAAATAGTTTAGACCTGCCGACAGCCACAATCGATTTGTGGTTGATCGAGCTCAATCCCCCTAAGTTTGAGTTTCCTGATACCCGTTCTGATATTTTATCTTCAGATGAGTTGGAGCGTGCCGCTAGGTTCAGATTTGACCGGCATAGACGCCAATACATAGCCGGCCGTAGGGCGTTAAGGCGCATCTTGTCCAAATACACAGGGCAGCTTCCAGAGAAAGTTGAGTTTGAATACGGGGAGTATGGCAAACCATACCTCAAGAACAATGATCTAAATATCGAATTTAATTTGTCGAATAGCCACGATACCGCGCTTGTGGCGATGTCTGCCGATGCGCATATTGGCGCTGATATCGAATTTATCGAGCGGAAAATGTGGGACATCGATTCTTTAGCTAAAACGGTGTTTACAAACAGCGAAATTGACGAGCTAAATCTATATCTGCCCGATGAGAGGCTGATACCGTTTCTCTCTGGCTGGACCAGAAAAGAGGCTTATTTAAAAGCGATTGGGAAAGGGTTGGCTCTTCCTCTTAAGGATTTTTCTGTTCAGTTAAAAAATGAGCTGGAATTCCCTGCTATTTCCACGCCAGAGTGGCAGCTTTTCTCTTTTTGGTCAGACAAAAGCAATTTAAGCGCCATTGCGTACCCCTCAGATAGAGAGATTTCTGCATTTCGCTGGTTCAAACTGCCTGCTAGCGATTCAATTTAACCCCTTTGTTCGATACTTTTGACTTGTTTGCGTAGCGTAGCGGCATAGCAGGGGACTTCCAGCCGCCAGCTTGTTGCAGGTCGTTTAGAGGTGTTCCGGCCTCAAGCGCGTCTGTGGCCCATTGATGCCGGCCGTCATGGGCGGAAAGCTTGGCTAAGTGGGGGAGATCGTACTTTTTAGCCATTAATTTCCCATAGCGGTTCATGAGGCGGCTAGCTGTAATCCGTGTTAGCGGCCGGTCTGTCAGCCTGCCGCCTTTGTTCGATGCTCGCAGGAGAGGCGCGTTAGGGTGGGGGAGTGCGTCATTTTCTGCATAGGTTGCAAGTGCATCAAACGAATCTTCTGTCAGTTGAATGAGGTCGGTTGATTTTGTTTTCTTGCGATACACCGTCATCTGGAAATTCTGTAAATCAACATCAGCCATTGTTAAGCCCGCAACTTCGCTGGCGCGTAATCCGTGGTCTAGTAGCAAACAAAGAGCAAGCCGATCGCGTCGGCCGGCAGCAGTTTCGGGAAAAAGCTCCTTTGACTTAAGCTCTTTGATGATTCCAAGTGGGATTGGCACAGCTTCTTCTTTTTTGCGCCCAATTCGGGTCACAGTCCGTTTCTCATCCACATTTTTAGCTTCTGAGTGGCGATATCCCGTAACATTTTTGATTTGAGCGTGGGCGGCCGGTGAAATGACACCAGCTTCCATGGCCAATCCAGCGTACTTCCGGATAGTAGACAGGGCACGATTAATTGAGGTTAAGGCAAACCCTTGATCTGCCATATCTCGCTTAAAAAGCTTTACAAGCCCGTGGGATACAATGGCCCATGATTGGGGCTGTTCGTATAGCTGTAAATCGTAAAGCCTCAGCTCAACTGTGTCCACGTCATTGCTCTGCGCCGATTTCTCGTAAACTTGGTTGATAAAGTGTGCAAACTTGCTCAAATCAACTTGGTGGGCGTAAAGGGTAGCTGCGCTCTTAAGTTCCTGATAATCACTGAATGCGGAGAAACCTGCAGCGGCATCAGCTAGCGCGCTTAGTTTTTGAGCAGCCTCGATATCGGCCGCTACTAAAGAGTTTTGCTGTTTCATTGAGGACAAGAGCTGTTGATTTGTGTTATTATCGTGATTTGACATAATTTTAGTCGATTAGTGCACATAAGTATAAATTATGTGCACTAATAAGTCAATTGTGTTTTTCATGTGGTACCTATTCACTCTTATGTAGATTACGCAGTCTAAGGCATAATTTTATGCAAAGCAGGCGTTGCGTATGCAAAATAACACAGAACAAAAGAAATTTGGACTAGAGCACACAGAGCGGTACATCTACTACGCTTTGTCAACCGCCCTCTGCCTCGCATTAACCATTGGAACTGGAAGTTTACTGCTATCAGCGTTCCCCATGATCGAGGAGATCAATTTCCTCAGCACTCGGAAGATATCCTCTCAGACAGTTGTCCTGAATTACTCAATCGCAGCCTTTTTGATCCTGGTTCTTCTCGCAATCAGGCGAGGACGAATCTCGCAAGCGATTAGCGTCGCCTGTGTCGTTGGGATCGGCACAATCTGGCTCGCAGCCACCTTTGACGGCCGAGGCTTCTTCGACCCGGTGTATGTCTTTGTGTTTGTGATTCAAATTGTCACATCGGCTTACTTGGGTCAGCGCAGTTTGATGATAGCAAGCGCAGTTGCAGTCGCTGCGATTTTAGCCGCTTACTTTGTTGATAACAGTATCTACAATCCAAATCCCGACCTCCCTCCCCCATCGCTAAGCAACCTCCTAGTTTATCTTGTGGCGCTTGGCATGTCCACCCTTTTCTTGCAAGTATCCGTCATCAGGCTGGTAGAACAGGCAAAAATACTTAACGCACAAACAACTGAGCTTGAAATCAGCCAAGAAGCCCTCAGGAACTACCAAGTCCACTTAGAAGACGTTGTAGAGGCCCGAACGTTCGAATTATCAGAGTCAAAAGCGCGTGCAGAGGCTGCAAACATGGCAAAAAGCGTCTTTTTGACTAACATGAGCCACGAACTGAGAACGCCGCTAAACGCTATCATTGGCTATAGCGAGATCATTGCTGAAGAGTCTGAAGTGGTTGAGATGGAAGACTACTTTCTGGAGGATGCGACTCGGATCGGCGCGGCCGGTAAGCATCTGCTCGGATTGATTAATTCGTTACTTGATCTGTCAAAAATCGAATCAGACCAGCTCGATTTCTTCTTCACTTCGATCAATATCGACCAACTTCTCGAAGAAATTGAAGCGATTTCACGGCCGGTGATTGAGCGCAACAACAATATGCTGCTAATCGACATCAAAGAACGGCCGGAGAAATTTGTTTCTGATGAGGCTCGTGTGCGCCAAATTCTGCTTAATTTAATCGGAAACGCCGCCAAATTCACCACAGAGGGGCTTATAACGCTTGAAATAAGCATAGGACATGAGCGGATTTACTTGGCTGTGACAGACACAGGCATCGGGATCAAGCCAGACTTCATCCCCAGCATCTTCGATCAATTCTCACAAGCCGATGTGTCGCGCACCCGAAAGTACGGTGGATCTGGGCTTGGACTGGCAATTACCAAACAGCTTTGCAACCTGCTGGGCGGTGACATCAAAGTAACCAGCGAAGTCGGGGTTGGCAGCACGTTTAAGGTCGAGCTTCCGCTAGGGGTCGAGGAGAGTAAGTTAGGCGACGTTGAAAGCTCACTCCCAAGTTTCACCGAGAACTCTTAGCCAGTTCTTGTGTGTAATTTTCTCAAGATCATCGTGATCAAAGCCCGCATCAGCTAAAGCTTGCACCAACTTGGGGAGCCCGGCCGCATCTTTCAAATCGGCCGGCATCATCGCCCCATCAAAATCAGACCCCAACCCGATATGATCGGTCCCGATACGATCCGCCATATACCGTGCATGACGCACAATGTCAGACAGCGAGCTTTCTTTGACGCTCTTGCCGTCTTCGCGCAAAAAGCCGACATGATAGTTCAGCCCCACCACCCCATTGGTCGCCCGAATCGCGTCTAACTGCTTGTCCGTCAGGTTGCGGGCAGATTGGCACAGCGCGTGTGCGTTTGAATGGGTAGCGACTAGAGGCGCGTTAGAGAGCGATTCGACATCCCAAAACCCTTTTTCGTTTAAATGAGACAGATCGAACAGCACCCCCAGCTCGTTACAGGCCCGTAGTAGCTGCTTCCCGGCATCCGTTAATCCCGGCCCCACATCTGGGCTGGATGGGAACTTAAACGGCACACCGTGCGCAAATATGTTGTCACGGCTCCAGACCGGCCCGAGCGACCGCATCCCCGCCTGATAAAAGAGATAGAGGGCGTTTAGATCCTCATCGATCATTTCAGCCCCTTCAAAATGGTAAATCATCGCCAGCACATCGTCCTGCATGCACTGCTCGATTTCTGCGACCGTGCGGACCAGCTTGACTTCACCGCCGGAATCCCGCTCAATTTCAAGCATAAGGTTGGCCATCCCCATGGCGTACCGAGTGGCGTATTCGTACGGCAGCCCTACCGCTTTTTTGACCTCGTATCCTCCGGCCGAGTCACTGCTAGTGCCCGGATAGCTGTCCGGCGACAGTTGCTCACTTTTGGCCTGATTAGGGATGAAATGAGCGAAAAACCCGCCAAACAATCCCCCTTCCCTCGCCCGAGGGAGATCGATGTGACCTGAGTCAGATTTTTCAAAAAATGAGCGGCGCTCTCCCGGCTTTTTCATGTACAGGCTTAAGATTGTGTCGTTGTGTCCGTCAAAAATTGGATAGTTCATAGGGTTTGAGTTAAGAATTTTGCTTGCAAAGAGTGCTGAGCTTGTCGAAGTACGTTCTCGCAGGTTCGGCAAGCCTGTGAAGTGAAAGTCCTGTGAGTATTAAAATTTATTACAGAATGCATATCGGCCGAATAAATTGACTGATTAGACCCATCTGAAGCGAATAAAGTGCAACTTACCTAAGCGGAGATAGTGAATGCTTCAAATGTCTAGAAAAAAACCGATGAACGGGTACAATAACCCAAACTCCCCCATTTTACATCCCTTCATATCAACCTTTGAACCAATACCAAAGAAAATTATGAGATGGCCCATTTTTCAATATGTTTTTTTCGACTGTGATTCAACGCTCAGCACCATCGAGGGGATCGATGTGCTGGCAGAATCGGCCGACAAAAAGTGGCGCGTAGAAGTGCTAA
>JAHDEN010000015.1 GCA_020628815.1 Chloroflexota bacterium
AAATTTAAACCGTTCATAAGATTAAAATCCTTTTCTCAAGATTAGTTTTTGTTTGAGGGGACTCGGTTCACCATCATATCAATAAACTCTTTGGCGGGCTGGTTCATAATTTTCTCCTTATGCCAAATCAACTGGGCGGTGACAGAGAGCTTAAATCCCTCGATAGAAAGAGGGATCAGCAGGCCGTTTGAAACCTCTTGCTCAATTGCGTATCTGGGCAAGATGGCAAGCCCCATCCCGATCATGACGCACTGTTTGATCGACTCCATATTGTCGATTTCTAAAATCGTCTTGGGCACAATTTCCTGCTCTTGCAGGCGGCGCTCAAAAACCCGGCGGTAGTGGGCGCTCCAATCAGGAAAAATCATCGCTTCGTGGGCTAACTGGGCAAGCTTGACGGTTGATTTTTGGGCCAAGTGATGGTGTGGGTGTACCACAACTTGCAGTTGATCTGACCAAAGCGGTTTGGAGCCGAGGCTGGGAATATCAAACGGAGCTTCGAGCACAATGGCTGCATCAAAATCCCCCGTGCGCAACTGCTGGAGCATGTAAGTGCTGGGTCGATTCACGGTGACTTGCAGGCGCACGGCCGGATGTTTGGACTGAAACTTCTGCAAAAGCGGGGGCATTTTGTAGGTGCAAATCGACTGAACCACACACAGCTTCAACTCTCCATGTATCGCTTGCTGTTCGGCCGTGATTGTTTGGGCCTCTGTTGCTAGGCGAATCAGCTCTTGGGCCGATAACAAAAAACGGGTTCCGGCCGGGGTCATCACTGCTCCTTTTCCGATCCGTTCAAACAGCGGGTAGCCTAAGCTTTTTTCAAGCGATTTGATATGCAACGACACCGTTGGTTGGGCGATGTCGAGCCAGTCGGCCGCGGCCGAGAAACTGCCCCGTTGCTGGATGGCTAAAAATGTTTTGACATGTTTTAGATCGATCATTGCCTTAAAGCTATCAGAAAAGCTGATCGATAGCATTGGTAACTGATTATTGATTGTGATGGAACATTGGCTACTATTGGATTAGCTGAACCAGTAAAACTTAAGACAGCACCGCCTGCGAGGACAAACCGATGATTGCAGATCAAACTCAACCACAAGAAAAAGAAGAGAAAACCTATAACCTAATCGATTGCGACGTACACCATATTCTGCCCAGCTTTGATAAGTTGATGGATTATTTAGAGCCGGGATTCAAACGGCGCATAGAGTTAGCCTCCAATGCTAAATCAGAAGCTCGGAACGCATTTAACATGCCTCGCCGCGCTTATTTCAACCCTACCAGCACAGCCCGGGTAGACACGATGGATGATGACGGAACCAACCATGCCTCCATTCCACAACGGATCAAAGAGGATTTGCTGGACCGGTATGACATTACCTACGCTATTTTGATGGGGAACGATTTGACGACGATTTCGGGGATGCCTGACCCTGATTTAGCGGCCGCCATTTGCCGAGCGTACAACGATTGGACCAACGCCGAATGGATCAGCTACGACTCCCGCTTTAAGCATTCAATTTGGGTGACACCGCAAGATCCGCAACAGGCGGCCGATGAGATTCATCGCTGGGGCAACGACCCGAATGTGGTGCAGGTTGGCATTGGGCAAATGGATATTTTGGCTGGTAAGCGCCACTATTGGCCCATTTACGAAGCGGCCGCCCAATATAATTTGCCGGTTGGCTTTCATGTGGGTGCAGAGAGCGCTGGGTTAAATAGTGCGCAAACGGCCGTGGGTGCTCCCACCCATTACATCGAACTGCAAACAGGTGTCATTTCAATCGGTATCCAAAATACGATTAGCCTAGTGTGCGAAGGGGTTTTTGCAAAATGGCCCAACTTAAAAGTGGCGTTACTCGAATACGGCTGGACATGGCTCCCCGGCCTGATGTGGCGTTTAGACCGCGAGTGGTATTCGTTTAGACAAGAAGTGCCGTGGGTAACCAAACCGCCCAGTGAATACATCAAAGAACACATTCGGGTAGGCTCACAGCCATTGGAAGCACCCTCAAAAGAATATCTGCATCAGACTTTAGAGATGATGAGCGCTGAAAAAATGATGTTGTTTGCGACCGATTATCCCCATTGGGATTTTGATGATCCCAACTATGTGATGCGCAAATTGCCCAAGCATATGCGCCAAGCCATCGCCTATGAAAATGCGCGTGAGCTGTACGGACTTTAGAAGCTATTATGAAACGACACGAAATTTGTCCTGCGGCCGAACTGGGGCCGGGGGAACGCAAAATTGTAGAAATTGGGAAACGCTCGATCGGGGTGTTTAACGTACACGGTGAGCTGTACGCGGTGAAAAATGTTTGTCCACATCAAGGGGCGGAGCTGTGCAAAGGGACTGTCGGCGGCACGATGCTCCCGGCCGATGGACCCGGCGAATACAACTATGCTATGGACGGGCAGGTGTTGCGCTGTCCGTGGCACTTTTGGGAATTTGACATCAAAACGGGGGAGATGATTTTTGTGCCAGAGCCATATCGGGTTAAAACCTATGACGTGGCTCTAGAAAAACCACAGCTAGAGCATTTTGATGTAGGCGTAGAAGATAATGTTGTCGTTGTTTATCTTTGAGTAAAAGGTTGCCCCCACCTAACCTCCCCCGATGGGGGAGGAATGAAAACTATCGACTCTGGTCTACTCCGGCCAGCCTTCTCCATCAAAGTAGCGGGTCCCCTGATGCCCACGGCGTGGGATCGTGAGATCAAGTTTTTCGCCTGGGCATTCGACCATAATTAAAACGCGCGGTTTGCCCGATTTAGGATTGGTATGGCCCGCAATAAACTCTTTGATTTTACACCGGCCGCGAATTTCATGATCAAAAATCGTGTACACGTAATCCCCTACATTTAGCCGTGGGGATTGGGCTTTGCCCGCCATGTGAAATTCAAATTCTGAGATTGAGCCATCATACAGCCGTTCAAATGCTTGTGGCCCTTCGCTTTTCGGGATTGTCTTGGTGATACCGTTCATGTCGTTTCACTTACGCACGGAACTGCGTTCCGCTACGTTTTAAGATTGTTTGTTTATATGCAGAACATCGTTCTGTCACGTAGATCAATTTGCTGATCAAGCTGATTAAGCCGATCAAGCTAATAATTGATAAAGTCTAAATTACCGGGTGAATGGCCCAAGTGTGTCAAAATCAGGGCCGCTTCTGTCCGGTGCTGCGCACTATGATACAAAACGTGCTGTAACATGCGCCAGCGAGGGATGGGGGTAACAATGCCATTCTGATCTTTAGTCGAAACGATTTCTAAAAAGTCAGCCTCGGCCGCTCGATCCAAATAGTGCAAGTAACCTACTTCAACCGGTTTCCAAGCGATTGCAAACGATTCAGAATCAGTTAAACCCTGCGCTTCTAGCGGGCTTTTTTCCGCTTCTCCCGTTGTGATTAATGAGAGCCAGACCTGTTCCATTTTTAAAGTGTGTAACAGCGTGAGTTGCAGGCTGCCGTGCCCCACACCCAGGTCTTCTAAAAATTCGGCCGGTTCGACAAGCGCTGCCTTTTTTATGATTTGAGCATTGGCCCAAAAGCTATATCCGAAGGTAGAACGGAGTAAATCTCTCGAAAACATGACATTTGCCTTATTGGTCCTAATGGGTATCAGTACTGTTAGTCTACTGTATTTTATTGGAAATTTTGAAAAAATAGTTTTGACCGACACCTACGACTTCAGTTGCCTGCCTTTGCGAATGCAGGAACTGACCAAATCATGAATCACAGAAAAACACATCAAGAAATTGTAAAAGGGCGTTATCGCCTTGAACAAGTCCTTGGCTCCGGCGGAATGGGAGTAGTGTATTCTGCGTGGGATCGACTAAAACAAACCAACGTTGCGTTCAAAAAAGTTTTGCTCGATGTGGCCGAAGATTATTCAGCTATAGCCAACACAATTGTTGAAGATAATTCATCTGAGAGCGTGCAGCTGGCCTTGGCTCAAGAATTCCAAACGCTGGCAACGATGCGTCACCCCAACATTATCAGTGTACTTGACTATGGATTTGACGATTTTCGTCAGCCGTGGTTTACGATGTCACTGATTGAAGATGGCCAAACATTGTTGGAAGCGGCTGAAACATTGCCTTTAGAGGGCAAGGTTGATTTGCTGGCACAAATGGTCCGCGCGGTTGCATATCTGCATAGGCGGGGCATTTACCACAGAGACTTAAAGCCTGAAAATGTTTTGGTGACCAATGGAGTGGTTAAAATTCTCGACTTTGGATTGGCCAGCGAGCGGGACCAGTTGGAAGCAACGGCCGAAATTTCGGGAACGGTGGGATATTTAGCACCCGAAGTGCTACGGGGCGAGCTGACGACACACGCATCTGACTATTTTGCAGTAGGCATCATGATTTTTGAGACGCTTGCCGGCCGACCGTTTTACCCGGACTACGACTTTAGCCGCATCTACCAACATATTTTGAGCTATGAATCGGTCATTTCTGAAAGCGATATGCCGCTGGAGCTGGCCGAACTGGTTCATGCTTTGACCCATAAAAATCCTGCTCAAAGATTAGATGACCCGGCTGAAATTATTCGGTATCTCGCCCCGTTTTCTCCCACCAAAAAGCTGAGTATCGAAACCACCGCTACCCGCGAAAGCTTTTTGCAAGCGGCCGGGTTTGTCGGCCGTGACGACGAAACATCCCAGCTAAATTATGCGATGGGGATGGCTTCGGCCGAGCGTGGCTCGTCATGGCTGATTGGGGGTGAAAGCGGTGTTGGAAAATCTAGACTAGTCAACGAAGTACGGGTGAGGGCGATGGTTGAAGGAGCCATTGTATTGCAGGGGCAGGCGACTGAAGATAGCCAAGGGCTGCCTTATGAACTCTGGCGCGAAATTGTGAGCCAATTGGTGTTACTGCATGACCCCGACGACTTGACGGCCGGTGTTCTTAAGTCGATTGTGCCCGATATCGAAAATTTGCTGGGGCGTAAAATCCCAAATCCGCCTCAACTAGATGGCTCGGCCGCTCGCCAACGTATTCACAGTACCGTGACCAATCTGTTTGACCTAAAAGATGATTGGGTTTTGCTGATTCTTGAAGACCTGCAGTGGGACGAGAACAGCCTCGATATTCTGGTGCAGCTTAATCGGGTGGTGCACAACTACAACCTGATGATTTTGGCGACCTTCCGGTCAGACGAAGCCCCAGATTTGCCAGACATGATGGGGAGCATGAGTCTGATCCAGCTCCAGCGTTTTTCACAAGAGGAGATGAGCAACTTGAGCTTGCAGATGCTCGGCCCCATCGCAGAATCTAAAAAACTGCAAGAAGTGCTTGAGAGCGAAACCGAAGGGAATGCATTTTTCCTGATTGAACTTGTACGGGAGCTGGCCGAAATTACGGGAGGGCTAAGCGAAATTAGCGCCGCCAGCCTGCCTGAAAAACTGTTGCCGAAGGGGATCGCTACGATTATCGAGCGCCGTTTGGATCGAGTGCCGCAAGATGCCCGAAGTTTGTTGAAGTATGCGGCCATCAACGGCCGACAGCCCAATACCAAAGTTCTTGAACGAATTTCCCAATCAATCAACCTTCCCTACTCTTTGCCAGAGTGGCTGTCTTTGTGCTCAGATGCGGCCGTGCTTGAAACATTTAACGGTGAATGGCGCTTTACGCATGACAAAATTCGCGAGGGAATCGTATTTGGTTTAAACGATGAAGAGACGGTTTCTTTCCATCAGCAGGTGGCCGAGGCGATCTTAGAAACCTATCCAAATGATGATTCCCAGGCCGCAGCACTTTCGCACCATTGGCGCAAGGCTGGCAATATCGAAATGGAGCGCATTTATGTCGGCCGTGCCGGAGAATTTGCCCGTAGCCGTTTCCTCAATCGAGATGCGATTGATTACTACTCACGCGCAATTGAACTGACGCCAAAAGACCAGCCGGTCGATATGTTTGACCTGTTGCTTTCAAAAGAAGATATTCAGAATTTGCTGGCTGATCGGCCGGAGCAAGAGATTTCGATCCAGCGGCTAAACGAGCTCGCCGAGTTTATAAACTCGTTGGGGGGACCCGATGTCGCCAACGAGGCCAGGCTCAGGCTCGGCCGCTACCAAATTGCAAAAGGGCATTTTCAACAGGCGATCACAACGTCCCAAGAGATTTTGAGCACCAATCCGGATCAAGGCTCAGCCGTACAAATTGAAGCGCTGCGTCAACTGGGTGAGGCCAATATGCATCTGGGAAAGTATGATGAGTCTCTAAAGTTTTTAGAGCAGCTGATCGGGATAACAAAAAAAAACAATCAGCCTATGATGATGGGAGCAGGGTACCAGCAGATGGGGGAGACGCTCATTTATAGCAAGCGATTTGATGATGCCACGCCCTATCTGCAAGAAGCACAAAGAATCTTTAAGTCGTTGCAGTTAAAACAGAAAGAAGCGGTGATTTTTAATGATATGGGGATTGTGGCTCAGGCTCAAGGAAATATCGGACAGTCGATTGACCACTGGGCGACTTGCCAAACAATCTACCAAGAAATTGGGGACCGCTTGGGCAATGCGAAAATTTTAACCAATCTGTGTGCCCAAAATCTTGATGTTGGAGACTATATTTTAGCCAGACAATATGGGGAAAAAGGGCTTGCGGTTTGCCAAGAGCTAAGCAATGAATTTGGGGAATGTTTAAATCTTTTAAACTTGGCCATTATTAGCTCGTATTTAGACCATCATCAGTTGAGCGAGATTTATTGCCACGCTGCGATTTATATCGCTTCTAACATGAACAATACGCATTTAATTGCCAACGCAAATCGTGAATTGGGATTGATTTTGACCCAGCAAGAACGGTTAGAAGAGGCGGAAGAAACTTATCATTATGTCCTTGAGCTTTCAGCTGAGATCGATCAAGCAGTGTTGAAGCTCGAGGTTGAAGCGGAATTGGCGCAACTCTATTTGCGTCGGGGAGATTATGAACGGGCGGATGCTATTGTCGGCCCACTCATCGCATTTTTATCAGATGGGAATCAGATTGATGCGGCTATCCATCCATTTAGGTTGTACACAATCGGCTATTTAATGATGCGTTTGCATGATGATACGGCCGCCCATAAAGTGCTAAACAAAGCCTACATCGAGCTTATGAAAAGGGCGGAGCGTATTTCAGACCCCCAAAAACGAACTTACTTTTTGCGCAACATTCGTGAGCACCGGCAAATTTTGAGCGCCTACAGAAAAATGAGCGTACTTTTAGCATAATACGCTTTTAGGCAAACAATCCCCCCAGTAAAACAAAAAGCACCCCAGCCGGTTAAAACCAGCTGAGGTGCCTTCGAATCGCTTAATTAGGGACTACAAACTTACTGTTGTTCTTGAGAAAGACCAGCCCAGTAGTGTCCACCGGCCCAGTAGTGTCCACCGGCCCAGTAATGTCCACCGGCCCAGTAATGTCCACCAGCCCAGTAATGTCCACCAGCCCAGTAATGTCCACCGGCCCAGTAGTGTCCACCGGCCCAGTAATGTCCACCAGCCCAGTAATGTCCACCGGCCCAGTAGTGTCCACCGGCCCAGTAATGTCCACCATCCCAGAACATGTCTGATCCTTCTGGCAGTGGGTCGCCGTTTTGATCAAGCATCATGTATCCATCGCGGGTTTCATCATAACCAACCAAACCAAAGTAGGTTTGATCAATTTCCATGCCTAGGTTGGCCACGCCTTCGGCCGTGCTATAGATCGCTTCATCAGCTTGGATCTTCCCAACACCTTGTCGGAATACCGGTTCTGCTAACTCGTCATCGCTGTTTAAGAGCAGTTCTGACGACTCCATTAATCTAAATTTGACTTCGTCTGGGGTAAGTGCTGGGTTTTCTTCCAACATTAGCGCAATCACACCCGATGTGACGGCCGCAGCTGCAGAGGTGCCTGATCCACGATACAGGTTAAACCCTTGATGTAGTCCAGGATTATCTAGAGCGTATTGGCTAAAGTCATGCATAAAGATGTCGATGTGCGCTCCAGGAGCGATGACATCTGGTTTAACAAAGCCGCTTTCAGTTGGGCCTGAAGAGCTGAACGGAGGAATGTAATCGTCTGACTGGTCAGCTGGGGTGTAGTTGTCTGTAAATGCGCCAACGGTAATAACATAAGGGTCATTCGCAGGTGATGCAATCGTGAGTGGATCGGGGCCCACATTACCGGCCGCTACCACAACCACGATGCCTGCATCCCATAACGCTTCTACCGCTTGGTTAAGAGGGTTTTCCCAATAATTTCCGGTAACTGGCCCTTGTAAAGACAAGTTCACGATGCGGATGTTGTGGGCGTCTTTATTTTTGAGCACCCAATTCAATCCTTCAATCACGTCGATTTGAGTACCGCCACCATCTGCACCAAGCACTTTAACATCGATGAGATTCGCCTCTGGAGCCAGACCGCCCAAGTTATCGTTGCCGATCATGCCGGCCATTGCGGTCCCGTGACCATTCTCGTCGCCACGATGCAATGCGCTATTTTCTTCAGCTTGTGTTTCACCAACAAAGCTCACGCGATGAGCAACTTCTTTCCCTAGAACGCCTGCATAAATTCCAGAGTCTACAACCGCTACACCGATCCCAGATCCTGCTAGGCCGTTGGCGTAGCTTTTATCTGCACCGGCTGCGGTGATATGACCCGTAAAGTTGTTTGCTAACCGCTGAATCGGTAGTTCAACCATGCGTACTTCGTTAAAGTGAATCTTGTTGCTTTTCTTGGTTATTTCTTTGTCAACCGTGTTTGAAAAACCAAACTCAAGAGCTGTCACACCATCTGGAATTCTGTCGATCCATACGAATGGCTGATATTTATTGCCATATAGATTGTGCACAAAGTCAACTGAATCTGACCCTTGATAATTGACAAAGAAGGTTGATTCCGCATCTGCATTGCTTACTTTGGCTTGGCCGCTGATTAGATAGGTTTTTCCGGGAACGACATTAATTGTTTGGAAAACGGTGGTTGATTCATCTTTTTTGGATTTTAGCTCAACGTGATTCTTCTTTTCTTTTACGTTTTTGCTGTTCCCATCAACACGCCATTCTTTGTTCAGTTCGATATTGGCACGTTCTCCACCACCACCGATAGCGGGCAAATCATCTACGTCGCCCATTTCGGTAGCCGAGAGAGTTGCATCTGCCCAGACTCCATATTTGCAGTCATCATCATCGTCATCTACAAATTTGGTAATTAGGGTAAGCGTAGTAGCCCCAGTTAGGTTAACTTTCACCCGGGCCATAGACTCACGGTTGTTCATGTTCGGGCTGGTGTAAACAGTCTCACCATCTAACAACACAATAAAGCTTAGCCCTTCACAATCGTTTTCGTCTTCTTTAAGCAGTTTGCTATCTAGCCCTACAATCGCTTCAAATTGATTATAAGTGCCATCAAGGTCGTATGAGATCTCGGTTTCTTTTTCAACAGAAATGACTCTGTCGTAGACAACACCGTTCAATTCAGGATCATGTTTCTCTTTGCTCGCCTGATTGAACTTAACTTTGTTGCCTTTAGGAACTTTGAAATTACTTTTCTGGTCAGACAGGTAGAACTTGTTGTTGCCTTGCCCATTGTTCCCTTTGTCGTCTTCGTCCCCGTCTTTAGACTTAGACGAAACCACATCTTGATCGATATTGACATTGGTAACCCCATCAACCGTTTTAATTGTTGATATTTGGCTTTGGTCAATTTTTACACCAAATGATCGGATGATAGATAACTCGGACGTAATGGTGCCGCCCAAGTCTTCAATCGCTGCTTGAACTGCCGCTTTGCTCTCTTTTTCATACTGAACGATGAGAGAAATTTGTTTTCCCGACTCAACCGGTGTGATTGGTATGCCAACTCCGGCCGTCAATGTGCGCGGCGCTGGCTGAAAGGCTGCCACTGATAACATCAGCAGCCCAACTAGAATAATAAATCCACTTTTCTTGTATTTGAATAAACGCATAAGTTTGTCCCGCCCTAATATCCGAAACGATTCGGGCCAGGCTCAATAGTGTCATTTTGTTAAGCCTTTTACAATAGGACCCATATCTCAAAAATGCGTTTTAAATTGGCAGAATGTTTGTAAGCATGCCCTCTTTAAAAGCGCTTTGTCCAGAGCTATTTAATGGCAGATCGAATGATTTATGCGCGGCTTTTTAGCAGGTGTTTAGTTCCAGCTAAGCTGGCTGCGGGTTGCCCAATATTCCTCTGGGGTTTCTGCAAAATCAGACAAAATGGTGAGCGGCTCAGACTCCCATTCGATGGTGAGAGCGGCTAGGTTTGATACAAGGTGTTCAGCTTGTGCGGCCCCGCTGAGGGTGATGTCTACAAAGGGTTGTGCCATGACGGCCGCCAGCGCAACCGCATCTACCCCAACCCCATACCGATCAGCAACAGCCTGAAGCTTTAGCATCTTGCCCATAAATTTGTGATTTTTATTGGCGGGTGTTAATCGGCCGTTGGCGACAGCCTCTTTGATGATGACCCCCAAACCTGCATCACTTGCCGCTTGCAGCGCAGTCCCGGCCGATTGATCAAGCAGGTTCCACGTCGCCTGAACCGAATCGAACAACCGCGAGCCGTTGATCTCGATACTGATCGCTTTTTCGATAACAGCCGCTTGATTGACACCCGATACAGACAGCCCCATGAGAATGCCTTGGCTGCGTAATTCAGCCAGTTGCTCTAAGACCGGCCGATTTTCAAGCACCCCACTCTCAAGCGTGGCGGAATGAATCTGATACAGATCGAGATGACCGGGCAGTGCTGCATGGCTTTCTTTGATTTGGCGATTAAGCACATCGAGCGAATGCTCTTTCACTTCATGCTTTTCACCTTCATCCACTTGGGTGCGCCAGTCGGCCGTGTAGGTGTAGCCCCATTTTGACCCCACATTGATTTCAGGTTCAGAAACTTTATTTGCGAGCATCCAATCCCCTAAAAATTGCTCCCCTTTGCCATACGAACGGGCGGTATCAAAATAGCGGATCCCTTTTTGCCAAGCCAAATCTAAAATTTTGTTGGCATGTTGCTGCATCGCTGCGACAGATTTGTCTTTCCCTACGTCAGAATCATGCCCTAAATTGATGTAGCCCGGCCGGCCGAGCGCCGCCATACCCAAACCGATTTTCGTGACATAAATTTCGTTATCGCCAAATTCGTATAAATCCATGCGCTGATTATACCGGACCAATAAAAGTATGACCGTAGAAAATTGACAATTGTTCCGCTGCTGGCGATGTTTGCTGTAGGGGGCGACGGGGTCGGGTTCAAACTAGCACCGAAGAGATGCGATGGTTCCGACCCCGTCGACCCCTACCTGATCGAGTGTGACAAAACTATAGGTTTTGAAAATTCCCATTCAAAAATAAACTTCGCTAATCGGCCGAAAGCGGTTATTATCCCCGCCCTATGACAACCACGGCCGACCGGCAAACCCCAGAGCCTAAACCCCGTTCAACTCGCTCACTCATCGCCTCAGTTCTCGTCATGCGCATCGTGATGGATACCGGCAACAAAATCTTTTTCCCCTACTTGTCAGTTATTGCCGATGGATTAGGGACCACCACGGTTGACCTAGCCAAACTGCTGAGCTGGCGAAATTTAACCGCCCTTGTCGCCCCGTTTTTAGGGATGACGGCCGATAAGCGGGGGTACCGGCCGGTGATTGCCGCGTGCCTCACCTTTTCCGGCATCGGCTTTCTCACAATATTTTTTAGCCAAAGCAACGTCGGCTTTTTAATCGGCATCCTGCTGGCTGCCCTTGGTGGGGCGGGCGCTGGCCCCAATATCGCCGCTTATCTTAGCCATCGGCTGCCGTGGGACAAACGGTCGCGCGGACTGGGAATTGTTGAATATGCTTGGGGGCTGGCCAGCATCATCGGGGTTTCGCTCAGCGGCTATCTGATCGGGCTGACCAGTTGGCGCATGCCGTTTTTGATTATCGGTTTGGCCGCTTTTACTTTTGCCATTGTCTATTTACGCTTTCCACCGGCCGGGCGGTCACAAACTGCGGCCGAGCAAGCGCAACCGCTGTGGGCAAATTTTCAGGGATTATTTGATCTTGGCCCCAATTGGCGCTCTGCATGGGCAACGCTTTTAGGCGATATGTTTACCCGCTTTGCCGGTTTTTTGCTGTTCATCAACTTTGGCACATGGTTGTCAGATGATTTTAACTTAGACGCGGTTGGTCTGGCCGCGGCCGTCTTTTGGCTCGGTTTTGCAGATATTTCCGGCAGTGTCAGCGTTAGCCTGTTGGGGGATCGGGTCGGTAAACACCGCAGCGTGATCGGCGGCCCGATTTTGGGCGCGATCTTTTTTATGCTGCTCCCATTTTGGTCAGGCGGGCTGGTTATCATTATCATTGGTATTTTCTTGGCACGATCTTGCTTTGAATTTTCGATTGTGTCCTACCTTGTATTGGCCAGCGAACAAGCGCCTGAACATCGGGGCAAAATGTTAACCTTGCGCAGCGCATTTTCCCTTATCTCCACTTTTGCTTCGACCCGGCTGGGGCCGCAGCTGTACGAAGCATTTGGTGTGCCGGGGTTTGCTTGGCCAGCCGCTATTTCGCTGGCGCTTTCGGCCCTTGTTGCCATATTTTTTATTAGCGATCAGATCGTAACTGAATAAATAAAATGAATGCTTTAGACCTTATCCAAACCGACCGAATAGTTGACCTAATTGAACAGATGGTTGCCATTGAATCTGTGAGTGGCAATGAACATGCTATGGCCGATTGGGTGACCGCTTTTTTGAATCAGCTAAATCCTGATGAGCTTCATCGTTTGCCGGTGGAAGAATCTGGGGATTCTGTTGCGGCTGTGTTTAACAAAGATGGGGCCGGTCCGGCCATGCTGCTCAACTTTCATCTAGATACTTTTCCAGAATTTGCGGGGTGGCAAACCCCAGCGTTTCAGGTTCAGCGGCAGGGTGATTCACTGGTGGGATTAGGCACACATGACATGAAAGGTGGCGCCGCCTGTTTGCTCGCTGCGGTTGAGGCCCTCATCAAATCTGACACGCGGCTGACCGGCAAACTGGTCATTGCGGCCACGTCGGACGAAGAAGATTGGTCCCGAGGGGCACACGCATTGGTTAACAGCGGCTTGATCAAAGATTGCGACTATTGCTTGATTCCTGAGCCTTCATCCCCCCAAACATTAACGGTGGGGGCGCGCGGCCGCCACGTGTTCCGGCTGCTGTTTCATGGCCGCACGGTCCATTCTGCCTATGGGGGTGGGATCAATGCGGTGGTCGATGCGGCTAAAGTCGCGGCTGAGTTAGACAAAGCGACCCCGGCCGATTTGGGGTACGATGCTGAGTTTGATTTGCACGGAACCCAATGTGTGATCGGGCTAAAAGGGGGCGGCACAAAGGTGTTGATGCCAGAGCAAGCCGAGCTGTTTGTTGACCGCTTTTTGTTGCCGGGCCAAACGCTGGCATGGGCTGAACAGGGTCTGCGGGATGCGGTTGAACGGGCCGGAATTGCTGGCAGCTACGAGCTGTTTGTGGATGAACGGCCGACACCTGCTCCACCCGCTTATGTCGTCCCCACCGATTCAACATTTGTGACCACGGTGCGCCAAATTTTGGCCGAAGAAACCGGCGTCGTGGTTAGCACCATCCAGCTAGATTTAGCGCGCAGTGTGGCAGACACCAATCACATTGCGGTGCATGGTGGCGTGCCAACCATGATTTGCGGCCCGCTGGGCGGCAATACGTGCGAAGCAAATGAGTTTGTACTGATCGAATCTTTGCTGCCTGTAGCACGAACTTATTGCCGCTCAGTCCTAAAGCTTATAGGTGAATAGATTAAGTTGTGTAATTAAAAATATCTGGTAAATTATCGCTCTCACTTATCAGGTGATAAGTAGAAGAATACCCCACCACTTTACTCTTAGAATAGTTTGGCTACAAATGAGAGGGGTGTGATAGAAGAATGATTTAAGGAGATTCCCATGGCAAGAGTTAGAAATCTGGAAGATATTCTCGAGATTGAAAAAACCCCTATTGAAGAACGAGATTTACCAACAAGCACTTATGATGCGATTAAACGGGCGGCTACAAAACACCCCAACAACAATGCGATAACATTCTTTCTACAAGCTACAGAATACCAAAATTCTACAACCATCTCCTATAAAGAATTTCTAGGCAAAATCAACCAAACGGCGAACCTGTTCCACAGTTTGGGAATCGGGCCAGATGATTGCGTGAGCTACATTATGCCCAACCTGCCTGAAACATATTATGCGTTATATGGCGGGGAAGCGGCCGGTATTTCTGGCCCCATCAACCCGCTTTTAGAGCCACACGTTTTAGCCGAGATTATGAATGCGTCTAAAACAAAAGTGTTGGTGACGATCGCACCTTTCCCGAAAACAGATTTGTGGGACAAGGTGTATGAGATTGCGAATTCTGTCCCAACAATCGAAACGATTTTGCAGGTTGATATCGCTGACCATTTGAGCGGGTTCAAAAAGATTATGGTGAACCTGATGCGGATCGGTAAAAACAAAACTGATATTAAAGCGAAGGTTTTGAACTTTAATCGGGAACTGGCTAAACAACCTAAAGATCGGTTGGTCAGCGGCCGTGAAATTAAAGGCTCAGACATCGCTTCTTATTTCCACACAGGTGGGACAACCGGTACGCCAAAATTGGCCATGCACACCCATGCTAACGAAGTGTTTGACGGCTGGTCGGCCGGATTTGGGTTAGACACTCAGCCAGGCATGCAAACGCTGCTTGGTCTGCCGCTTTTCCATAACTATGGTGCCATCGCCATCGGCGTTAACAGCTTTGTGAATGGGGCCGGGATCGTTATGGGTACGCCGTCTGGGTTTAGAGGCGATGGTTTCTTCCCTAATTTCTGGAAGATTTTGGAACACCATAAAATTGATATTTTTGGTGCGGTTCCAACCATCTACACGGCGTTACTCAATATTCCGGTTGATGCGGATATTAGCCATGTTGAATTAACAACTTCAGGGGCGGCACCGCTCTCTGTAGAGCTGGCAAAACAGTTCACCGAGCACACGGGTATTAAAATTTTAGAAGGATACGGCCTGACCGAAGGGACCAGCGCCAACTCTGTTAATCCTCCCGGCGGCGAATCACGCATCGGCTCGATTGGGATCCGGATGCCTTATCAGCATATTAAAATTGCCCGGATGGAAGGGGCTGAGTTTAAAGGCTTTGCCGATACAGAGGAAGGGGGCATTGTTGTCATGGCTGGCCCTCAGGTTTTCCCTGGTTATAAAGAAGACTTCCAAAATGAGGGTGTTTTCTTTGAAGCTGAAGGGAAGAAATGGTTGAATACGGGCGACATGGGACGCATGGATGAAGATGGGTATATCTGGCTGACCGGCCGGAAGAAAGAGCTCATCATTCGTGGTGGTCACAACATCGATCCTAAACAGATCGAAGAGCCATTGTACGAACATCCGGCCGTCGCGCTGTGTGCCTCAATCGGCCGTCCTGACGCCCGCGTGGGTGAAATGCCGGTTGCTTATGTGCAACTAAAAGAAGGGATGACCGCCACCGAAGAAGAGCTGCTTGAGTTTGCAGCTGCAAATATCGGTGAACGTGCGGCTGTGCCAAAGCACATCTACATCATCCCAGAAATCCCACTAACGGCCGTTGGTAAAATTTTCAAACCGACACTCACCTTTGAACAGGTGAACGAAGTGTTTGAACAAACGGTTAAAGGGCTCGACGGCGTCGCTTCTGTTTCATGTATGGCAGAAGGAGACAAACGCTTAGGCACCGTGGCACATGTTCAAGTAACGTGTGATGCCGGTGCAGACAAAGCGGCGGTTGAAAAAGCTGTAAACGAAGCACTTGGTGCGTTTACGCTCCATAAAATCGTTAACGTCGGCTAGTGGTTTGTTATGTAGACTTTACAGGCCCCAAAGGTTTTAAAACCTTTGGGGCTTTTTTATTTTAGGACTTACGCAAAATCAAACTTGTTGCACAGACATCCTTGTCTGCGATGGTTTGGCAGGCAATGATGCCCGCTTTACAGAATTAAATGCGTAAGCCCTGTATTTCTATGACTTCAAAAATACCGATTATTTTAGACTGTGATCCTGGCCATGATGATGCGATTGCGATTATTTTGGCATGTGCCAGCCCTGAGCTAGAGGTGCTGGGTATCAGCACCAGTGCCGGAAATCAGACTCCTGAAAAAACGCTAAACAATGCGCTGCGCATTTTAACCTTGCTCGGCCGGACCGATATTCCGGTTGCGGGCGGAGTAAAAAAGCCGCTGTGCCGCGAGCTGATTATCGCCGATAACGTGCATGGTGAAACAGGGCTTGATGGCCCTGAGCTACCCGATCCCGCTTTTGACCCGTTGCCGATGAGCGGGGTAGAGATGATGGCCCACATGCTGTCTCAGGCCGAAGAACCGGTTACTTTGGTGCCCACTGGACCACAAACAAACATCGCGCTTTTGTTGGCTAGCTATCCCGAATTGCATAGCAAAATTAAACAGATTGTGCTGATGGGGGGCTCGGCCGGACCGGGGAATTGGACCCCGGCCGCGGAATTTAACATTTTTGTTGACCCGGAGGCGGCCGACATTGTGTTTAAATCTGGCATTCCCATTGTGATGTGCGGGTTAGACGTGACCCATCAGGCCCAAATAATGCAGGCCGATATCGATCGCATACGGGCAATAGGGAACCCGATTGCTGGGGTGGTGGCTGACCTGCTCGACTTTTTCTTGATTTATCACAAAGATCCAAAATGGGGGTTTGAAGGCGCACCGCTGCATGACCCCTGCACAATCGCATGGTTGATTGAGCCTCAGCTATTTACAAGCCACCATTGTTGGGTCGGTATCGAAACGGCCGGGCCAAAAACAATAGGGATGACTGTGGCGGACCGATTTGCGCTAACTGACAATAGCCCCAATACGGATCTGGTATTAGGCGTTGATCGGCAAGGATTTGTAGATTTGCTGGTTGAGCGGCTTAAGTTTTACAGTTAAACACGTCAGTTCGGGATTAACAATAGGTGGTCTTAATCCCTGTCATACGGCCGAACCAAGTTGGTAAAAAGAGCACCTAAAGGCCGTTTGACTGGGATTTCGTGCGCAGACATCCCAGTCAAAGGGCTTCAAGCTACAGTAAAAGCAAATTGATTCCGCCCTGTGACAGGGATGAGAAAAGCATCGAACTCACATTAAGAACTATTGGAAGATGGCTTGGTTTTCGATATCCACATCTACTTCAAGCTCAGAATTTGATGGGAGCCGCCCATTGTGATTGGAGCGCAGGACTTTTTCTAAAACAGTTTGAAAGCTGACCACATATTGGGACATGCTAAATCGTTTTTCAGCCGTCTCTCGGCCGTTTGCGGCTAATCGATCTGCCACTTCTGGGTGTCGTTTAAGATGGGATATCGCTTGCTGAAGTTTTACCGGATCTTCTACAGGCACAAGCAGGCAGTTTTCCTCATCAATTAAGTAGTCTCGTAAACCGTTCGATTGGGTCACAATGACCGGTTTACCCATTGCGAACGCTTCGAGCGTGACCGTAACTCCGGCCGAAAAAATTTCGTTGCACAGCGGCACAACCACATAGTCTGCTTCGGCATATTTTTGCCGCATTTCAGTAATGTTTAAGTGGCCGGTTAATTCAACGTTTTCTGGCAATTGGGCCGCTAGCTGATCATCTTTCTCACGTGCAAACCAAGTGCCTGATGCCGCAATCGTTGTTTCAATTTTATCTAATCCCGCTACCGCTTTAAGTAACGTGTCGTAATCCCGGCCGCGCTTTTCCCCTGCGCTAAAAATCTTTTTAGTGGCCGATTGTGCCTGTTCGCTTGTTTGCCGACTGCTAAAAAAATGAGTGTCTATCGAGTAGGGGACAAACGAAAGCTGCTCTTTTTTGACGCCAAAATGCTCAACTAAATGCTCCCCCAGCCGAGAGCTTTCAACCACAATGTGATCAGCAAAGGGTAAAAGATTAAACTTTTTGAACAAACTTTCCTGCCGGTGAGACCAAGCTGTGAACCGAAAAATCAGTTTGGGTTTGAGCAGCCCCATCCGTTTAAAAAGAGCCAGCAAAATGCCGACCCGTTCCGACATAGCCAAAACGGCACGATAGTTTTTAGCCCGCCATAAAGCGGCTAGAGCCAATGAGATATCGGAACGTGCTTTGGTTTCGAAACGGCGGATCAGCGATTTAAACGGCAAGCGATCATAGAGGCTGTAGTTGATGTAATCGGCATCTAACCGGTGGGCCAAGTGAACATATTCAACCTGCGGGTAGTCGCTAGAATGGTTGAGTTTTTCTTGGCTCGGTTTTAATGCTGATGTTGCAACAATTAAAAGATCCTTCATGTCGTTTTTCCTTTTTATCGATCGGTAGGCTGGTTTAGCCACGCAGTCGATTTAAAACGTTGCCTGCCAGTTGGGTCACCTGATGCGCCATCTTTGAACTGTGGCGAATCCGTTTAAGCTGTTCAAACCGGCCGGACACTTTCAGCCTGAAAAGCGCCAAGCTATCGTTGCCGGTAATCTGGACCCGCCACGTGTTAAACTGGCTGTTGGGGCCAATGTCTACCCCTAAACCCGCTTCGTATCCGGTTGCCATCGTTATATCTTGGATGTGTGGTGTCTGATGCCCACCGGGGTAAGCGAAATGGAGGACCGGCCGTTTTAAATGTTTCTCAAGCATCGATTTTGAATCACGAATTTCAAATTCAGCTTCAGCCAGACTTAGCTCAGGCAGGTTGGGATGGCTGCTGGTATGGCCACCCATCTCAATCCCGTACGACCACATCTCATCCAGCTGTTCCCACGTGCAAAACGCAACTTCACGCTCGCCCGGCCAGCACAACGATCGGCCGACAAAGCCGCTCACTACAAAAATCGTTGCTTTAAACCCAAATTTTTTAAGGATGGGGAACGCAATCTCATAGTTGTCCGCGTACCCATCGTCAAACGTGAGCGCAAACGTTTTGCCTGAATCTTTTTGGCCGCTGCGTCGTGCAATCGCCTCTTTCAGCGACAAACAGCGGTAGTTGTTATCAGCCAAGTACCGCATTTGGGCCTCAAAGTTTTCAGGGGTCACGCTCAGGGCAAACGGGTCGTCGTGATCTTGTTCGGCCGTGATTTGGTGATAAAGCAATATCGGTGTCATAGGGTTACGCTCGGCCGTACATCGTCTGGCGGATGAAATCTTTCATGCCGGGGCTCAAAAGACCGGCCGCTGTTAATTTAAAATAAGGCAGCTGCTGGTTCCGGTCATACACGTCCAATCGCCCCTGAAACGGACCAGCTGCCAGCGGGGTGTTATCCATCGTGCAAATCGTTTCAAACCCGAAATTTTGCACAATGTCGTGGGTCTGCATGTTGTATTGGCCATATGGATAAGCAAAATGTTTTGGGCGTTCTCCCAAGTTTTTTTCTAGTGCCACAATTGATAGCTGAATGTCAGTCCGCAATGTGTCGATGATGTCCACTGCACTCTTGTGGCTGTGCGTGTGCGAGCCAAACTCAATCTGCGATGTGGCCGCAATATGGTTCATCTGCTCCCATGTCAGGTGGGGCTTTGCTATCCCTTCGTCCCGCTCTAAAAGCCCCTGATCGCTTTCAATAAATTGGGTGGGCACAAATACAACGGCCGGAATATTTTTTGCACGCAGAATCGGGTAAACATTGTCATAAAAATCCCCATATGCATCATCAAATGTGATGGCGATGCGCGGCCGGTTAGAGGTGGCGGGTTGGCTAACCTCGCCTAATGGAACAATCTCTGCGCAATCAGCTAGGTACTCGATCTGTTGAGCAAAGAGCTGTGCATTGACCGCAAATTTGTATCCTGATCGCTCCGTTTCTACAGAGTGGTAGGTCAGAATCAGATCACGCGGCATGACTTTTGATTTGATTTGCGCCACGCGAAAAAGATCGAGCGTTTGAATCACGATTTTTTCGCTGGTGCTGATCGTCCGCTCTGTCGAAATCATTTACGCACCTGAAAAACAACCCCTTCTTTTTCACCCATCAGCTGATCTTTAAAACCGGGGTGCGACAAGCAGATGTCCCCTCTAGACGTAAACCAAAGAATAAATTCATGCGGATCAATTCCGTTGACCGCATCGCTATCCGGCATCCAATAGGTTGTGTAGTTGGGGGTAAGTCGCTTAACCCTGAGAGACAGAGGTTTTTTGCCTGAAGCTTGGTAGGTAGCCCGACGACTCAGCCGTTGGGGCAAAAGGGTCACCGCTTGAGCCATGCGGCTATTGCGTAAGGGCAAAGAGCCTTTGATTAATTTGTTTTTGAGGGATAAGTCTGCATAAGGGCGAACCGGAATTCCATCCGCATACCAGCTGCGGCAGCGCCACGCGGGTGCCAAGTATAAAAAGCCGCCCGGTTTGATGACCCTCCTTAGCTCGCTTAAAGCCTGCTCCAGGTCAGGCACATGTTCATATACCCAAATGCTCCAAATTCCGTTGAACGAGTTGTCTTCAAACGGGAGTTCTGATGCCGATCCGGCTAAAAATGGCTTTGAAAAATATTCTTTTGCTGATGTGGCGATATCAAGCCCAATGTAGTTTTGCACAACGTTTTGCAATCCACCCCGGCCGGCCCCAACTTCTAAGCAACGTTTGTTTTGCAATCCGTAAGCTGTCACAAAAGCAGCAAGATGTTCCCGATGCCCCGATTCTTCGTCAGATTGGGCCGGGGCATATTCACCCTGCTTGTATTTCTCGTCATAAAACTGACGCTCAACGCTTGACATAGCCATAAAATGATTGTTCGGTTGCCCTACACAGTACGACTGGTGTGCGTAGAAAGAACCCCTTGCCAGAATGAACGGGTAAATAGATTGAAGCCTGAAAAAAGATTAACAAGCAGGCCTCGCCCCAAACGAGTGGCGGCCGTTGTTAACTGTTTCTCTTTAACGTTCCAAATTGTGGAGGTGAGATAGATGCGTGAGAGTCGCCCTTTCCAAAACGGGTCATCGGCCGATGTTGTTAGCCGTGAAAAGGCGTGTTGATGATCTAAAGCTCGTTCACGATAGCGGCGGCTCAGTTCTAGCGCCAAACTGTAATCGGTAGAGCTGTGACCGCCCCGATCGAGAAAAACAACGTTGACCGGGATCGACAGAAAATCGGCATCTAGGGCCAAGTGCCTGCAAAAGGCGATGTCCTCCCCAGGGGAAGCCAGCGGGTTAAAGCCACCGGCCGCAAAAAAGCTTTTGTTCGAAACGATGTAAGAACCCATCGGAATCCACTCACCAGCCATAATATGGACCGCACAGTTGCCGCTGCGCCCCAAGCCGATTTGTGGCAAATTGTCTTGTCCGGCTTCCATAAGCTGGGCGCGGCCGTAAATCCAATCGGCCGGATTTGTTTGAACCGCATCCCAAAAAGCTTGAACTGCGCCAGGAGCCATCCAATCATCATCGTCTAAAAAGTGGAGATAGCGGCCGTGTCCCATTGCTGCGCCCACATTGCGCGCCACCCCTTGCCGATGTTTGTTGGTGGTTACAACCTGCACATTTGGTTCATCCATCCAAGGTTCTGGGGTAAGGGGATGGCCGGTGTCATTGACAACGATAACCTCGAGCGTGTCCGCTTCAAACGCTTGATTCAGGACGCTGTTCACAGCCCGTTCAAGGGTGTCTCGGCCGATGGTGGGAATAATTGTTGTTAGAAACATAGTTCAGACAGATTTACCTGATTCTCTGGATTTGCTCAAAGTATGTAGACGGCCCTGCGCATAGGAAAGCAATACCAACAATAATATGTCTAAATGTATTAACTGAAAGTAACTAGGAGATTACGAAAAGATTACAGCGACCAATTTGGCTGGTCTTAAATAGGCGGCCGTGCGTAAGCAAGCGTGCATAGGCAGCAGATGTTGAAAGGCTCTGTTCGAACAGAAAAATCCTGCATTAACAGTCGGTTCAACCGAGCGCTAATGCAGGATTTGATTTTACTCGCGCGTTGTCCAAACGGTTTGAGAATACGCGCCAGATTGATCCATCATGGTGCGCATGGTGGTAAAAAATTGATCCAACTCCGGTATCGATTTACCCGCATCGATCTCAAACGATTGGGCTCCATCTTGTGTGATGATGGTGTACCGTTCACCAGCTTCTCCGGCCGCACAGAAATCGCAAACTAAGTCAGCCGCAAACTCTTCGGCCGCAAGCAAGTCGATCCAAGCTAAAAGCGGCGTCCACTCTTGGTCACTAATCGTTAAATACAGCCGATTGTTAAGCGCATCGCCAAGGTCGCTTTCACGATACCGTTTGATCTGGTGGGTCAGGATCAGCTCTTGCTCTGTGCCATCTTCGGTCACCGTCATGACCAAAAGCAAGTCATCTGTGCGGGGGGCCAACACGCGAACCGATGCTAAATCTGTAATCACCCCAGACGCCTGAATCCAGCCGATTTTTGTGTCTACCTCTTGATTGGTTTCCCCTTTGCCCGTGTTGGGGCCGATCGGGCTGGTGTCATCTTCTTCGCTACCGGTCGCTTCTATTCCACCGGCAACTTCTTCTGCCATTTCTGTCCCGTCAGCTTCTGACGCGTCAGCATCTGAGACCTCAGCATCTGAGACCTCTTCCACCGCTTCAGCTTCAACTTCGACCTCTTTCACAACTTCAACCTCAACTTCTTTGATTACTTCTACTTCTACCTCTACTTCCTCAACCACCGTCTCGGTTTCAGTCACAATTCGAGTGATCTCAACCTCAACAACCTGTGGCTCACAGGCTGTGATCAAAAAGAGCAACAGCCCGAGGGTGACAAGGCTCAACCGAAAAAACAACTTCTTCCAATCCATTAGGTTTCTCTCTTTTTTATTCGGCCGAAATTTGGCTTAAGTTTGCTAACTCTTCTTCAACAATATTGACAATTAGTTCGTCTAACGCTTCTACGGTGTAATCTTCAGGGTCAACATTTACGTCGGTTTTTTCCCCCGTGCTGCCTGCCCCTTCTTCACCATAGGTCAAGAAAATAAACCGGCCGCCGGTGTACTGTGACATCTGCCGGAAGATAAATTCACCCTGCGGATCCAATCCACTTGAAGCGATTGAAAACAGCTTGATCCCTTTTTCGGCCGCCCATGCCATATTGTCCGCATATGTGTACCCATAATCATAATCTAGATGAGGGGGAGCGTCTGCAATTAGAAAGATGAGGCTGACCGTGTTTTCAACCCGCCATTCATTATTCAAAGCCGTATTCATCCCCAGCACCAAATCTTCTGGATAATCTCCACCGCCCCGCGCTTCGATTTGTTGCAGTTGATTGGTGAATGTTTGTACATCACTGACAAATTCAAACGACTCAATCGCACCCGGTTCTTCTTGATCACGATAAACCGAGAGCCCATAGCGTACGTCGGCTTGGGCTGGCAATGCATCAATCTGCTGAGAAATCGCAATCATATTGTCGGTCAATTGCTCAATCTCATCCGCCATGCTGCCGGTTGCATCAATTAAAAACAACACATCTAGCTGGCTTTGGGCCACGCTTTTATAGGATTGTGAGCGCAATTCCCACTCACGTTGGTTATCACCAAAGGTTACCGTAATCGCATCACCTGTTTCAGTTAAAACCACGTCGATTTCACTGTTTTGGTTGGGTAGCTCTAGCGTGTTGGGGAAGATCATCAATTCCCCATTGCTGGTCGTGTGGCGGCTGGCCACGATCTGATTGCCCACTTGCAGGTCAACCTGTTCACCAACTACGGGTAGCCCGTTGGCATCAATCACTTGTACCACATGTCTTTCAACCACATCTACAAAGATGTATTCGGCCGCATCAAACTGCCTTAAATAGAGCAAATAGTCGTCCCAGAATTCGTTGTCGTCAATTTCTCCGGCCGTTAACTTGCTCGCTTCATCTACTTCGGCTCGATCGGCCGCTAAATCGAGTTCAACCTCAACCTCTTTCACAACTTCGACTTCTTCAACCACACGAACTTCTTCATCCGCTTCAGCTAAGGCAACTTCGGCCGGTGCCCGGGTTGGTTCTGATTTTGAGCCGCTTGCAGGTTCAACGGGAGAAACTCCATCCCCTTCGCTGCGGTCGGCCGAAAAGTCACCGACCGCCTCTTCTTCCATCATCGCTTCATCATCTTCAGCGGCTTCTTCTGCCATTTCTTCCACCGCTTCTTCGACCACCTCGGCCGCGTCTTGAACTTCTTCTGCTAATGGTGAGTCTGCACCACCGCAGGCAGAAAGAATGAGCAGAAAAAGGGCAATGGCGATTAATAAAAATGTTGGCGTTGATTTTTTATTCATAAGATTCCGTCTTGAATAGGTTTTTAGAATTATAGCGTGGCTCTTAAAAGACCAGTCAGGTTTTAGAAATCTGACTGGTCTGGGTTGATCATACCAGCTACTTAATCATGCGGGCCGCATCGATCACAAGCTGTGTGAACTCTTGAACATCTGAATCATCTGGCAAATATTCTGCAATCCGTCGGGCATCAATCACAATATCGTCGATGGCTGCATCGTGTGCCCAATAGCTGTTGCCCAAAATTTCAGCATACTCAACCACAACCGCATCCAGCTGGAAAGTGGCTGTTGCATCTGTAAATTCAGGATGCACATCGCGGATTGCCATTGACTCAGCGATTTCGACAATCTCAGTTGTTTCCATATCTTCGTACCGAATCCGAGCGGTTAAAGCCGCTTCGTTTTGGGGTGCATCTTCTGCAAAGCGCACTTCATACAGCGCGGTTACCGAGTGTCCTGCACCGATCTCACCTGCGTCTACCGCATCGTTCCGGAAGTCGCTGTCTGCGATGTCACGGTTTTCGTACCCGATTAGACGGTAAGTTTCAACGACGGCCGGGTTAAATTCCACTTGGATTTTCGCGTCTTTGGCGATGGTTAAAATTGTAGACATCAACTGATCATCAAACACCCGCTCCGCCTCTTCTAATGAGTCGATGTATGCGTATGAGCCATCACCTTGATCCGCCAATTGCTCCATATTTGTATCGTTGTAGTTGCCCAAACCGTAGCCAAATGTGCTTAACTGAATCCCTTCACGAGCATGGCGCAAAATAGTATCGGCCGTGGTGGCACCGATATTGGCCACACCGTCGGATGCGACGATAATGCGGTTGATTTGGCCGTCTTCAGCGTAACGGTCAGCCAAACGATATGCTTCCGCGATGCCGCCATCCATATTGGTGCCACCGCCGGTTGCTAAGCGATCAATCGCATTTAAGACCGTCATCCGGCTACCCATTTCTGTTGGTTCAAGAATGACGCGCACATTGCTGCCATAGGTGACGATGCCGATACGATCAGTGTCTCGCAAATTGTAGGTCAACATCCGCAGAGATTCTTTGACAAGGCCAATGCGATTGCCGCTATTCATCGAACCAGATACATCAACCAAGAAGATAAACATGCCGTCCGGCCGTTGTTCTTCTGGTACATCGTACCCTTGAATCCCAACCCGCAACAGGTGATACGCATCGCTCTCGCCATACGGGGCCGGAGCAGCTTCTAAGTTAATTCCAAACGCACTGTCTTGTGGGATGGGGTATTGATGGTCAAAATAGTTTACAAATTCTTCAACGCGGACTGCCTCTGAGGGGGGTAACAAGCCATCATTTATATAGCGCCGCATAACGGTGTAGGAGCCGGTGTCAACGTCGATGGCAAAAGTAGACAAGTTATCATCACGGGTATCAATAAATGGATTGGTCCCCACATCTTCAAACGTCATATCGTTAGGCTCACCTGTAGCTGGTTCGATGTAAATCTCTTCTGCAAAATCTTCCATCGCTTCCGCTTCGATTTCTTCAACGAAAACTTCTACCTCCCGTTCGACCTCAACGATGACTTCTACTTTTTCTGTAACGAGACGGGTAACTTCAACTTCAACCACTTCTTCAACCATCTGAGGTTGGCCTGCGCTACAACTAACAAGCACTAGCGCCAAGATTGTCATAACGCCCAAATACCCAAAAGATTTAATTTTGCTAAACATGATCAATTCTCCAATTAATTTGTTTTTGTTTTAGATTTTCTTCTCTTTGACCGACCTGCAGGGTTGAGTCTCATGGTGGTAAAACGACAGGGTTCAGGAAAAGGTTCCATCCGGTTTTTAGATCGAGAATTGTGATCTGTTTTAGGCTGCTAGATTATGTTTTAGGCGAAATCGATAATCGTTTGCCCAAAAACTAAACGGGTCGATTTTAAAGCCTTTCTTTTGAATGAATCGCTTGACCCCTTTTTGTTGTAAAATGGTGCCGTATGACAACCACTACCCAGGAAAAAGAGCAGTCGGCCGGGTTGAACGAGAGTTTGGGCTGGTACAAAAAACTGCCTAAAGCATTGGCTCAACACCAGCTGATTTTGTTTGTAGCCTCCACGATCTCGATCGTTTTAGATCAAGCCACAAAATGGTGGGTCGAAGACAACATCCCACTGTATGACCGGATTATCCCAATTGAAGGGTATGGTCATATTCTCGATTTTTTGCATGTTAAAAATCCTGGGGCCGCCTTTGGCGCAGGCCAACAGTTTGGCTGGTTGTTTGCAACGATTGCGTTTATCGTTTCGGCCGGAATCATCTTTTACAATACCGTGATCATCGGCCGTCACTTCGGTTTTCGGTTGTCATTGGGTCTGATTATGGGCGGCGCCTTAGGCAACGTGATTGATCGCTTTCGTATCGGCGAAGTCACCGACTTTATTCACTTTGACCTACGCCCCCTAGTTAGCGAAGCGGTTGCAGAAGCGATCCCACTTTTAAATTTTGCCATTTTTAACTTGGCCGACCTGAGCATTTTTAGCGGCGTGCTGATTATGTTTTGGCTCATGTGGAAAGACATTTTGCCAGAGGACCCTTGGTTCGATGAAATTGAGCCAGAGGCTGAACAAATCACGGCAGGAGCACCAAAATCATCGCCAGCACAGCCCGAGCCTGCAACCAGATTATCTGTTAAACCGCAAGCAATCCCTGCACAGCGCAGCGCCTACAGCAGTGTGGGATCTGTTCCATCTGGGTTAACCAAAGCGGCTGTGGTTAACGCCCCGGCCGATCGTCAGGCTAATAGAAACTGGCGTGGCCTGGATGCGGAACAGGAATCTGAAGAAAATGCGCGCTACGGCCTGATTGTCGGGCTGGTCATCGGCCTGTCGCTGGTTGCGGTTATCGCAGTGCTTGTCTCACGCCGCCGGGCGAGACGCCAATCTAATAACTAATAGGGTTTAGCAGAAGGAAATCATGCAGGGAAAAATACTCAACTTTACGATTCCGGCCGATTATGCTGGAGAACGACTTGACCGTGTGCTGCGTGATCTGCATCCGACCATGTCACGCGCACAGTGGCAACGCTTAGTGCGCGAAGGTCATGTAACCCGCTTGGGTGCTACGATCAAAGCCAACTACAAGGTTATGGGGGATGAAGAGATTCGTGCCCTGATACCCCCTCCAGAACCAACCGACTTAGTCCCTGAAAATATTGAGCTCGATTTGGTGTATGAAGATGATGACTTGATTGCGGTTAACAAACCGGCCTATTTAGTCATGCATCCCGCCATCGGCCATCCAACCGGCACGCTGGCCAATGCGGTGGTTTACCATTGGCCCGATGTGCTTTCAGTCGGTGGTGAACGCCGGCCGGGGCTGGTGCATCGGCTCGACAAAGAGACTTCTGGGATTGTCTTGGTCGCTAAAAATGATTATGCGCTCAACTATTTGGTCTCCCAGTTTAAAGCCCGCACAACCAAAAAAGTATATACAGCCTTGGTCGATGGTCGTATTCGGCCGGAACGCGCCATGATCGATGCGCCGCTAGGGCGGGATCCCAAAGATCGCAAACGGATGATGGTCATCGAACCGGGTCGTTCAGCAACGTCACAGCCGTCACAAACCCGCTACGAGCTGACCGAGCAGTTTGAGCGCCATTCGTTGGTAACCTGCTACCCAATTACCGGCCGCACCCATCAAATTCGTGTCCATTTGGCCTACACCGGTTTTCCGATTGTGGGGGATCATATTTATGGTCGTCGCAATAAATCGCTCGAAATCAAACGCCATTTTCTACATGCCAAGCAGATCACGTTCAAACGGCCGTCGGATGAAAAAGAGCTGACGCTGAAAGCCCCACTGGCACCGGAATTAGAAACTGTCCTAGAAGAGCTTCGTCGAGTTCAAAAGATTTAGATGGATGTCTTAACCCGTTTAAGACAGTTAGAAGAGGGAGTCGCATACCGGTCATTGCCCCCTGAAAACAAACTGTCTTTTGCGCATGATATCGGTTCTCGGCCGGTTTTGATTTCAGCTCCACACGCCACCTGTCATACTCGGAATGGGGCTAAAAAAATGGAGGAAGAGTTTACGTTCGCGGTGGCCCGCCATTTGGCTCAGGCTACCGGCAGCCACGCTTTTTTTAACAGATGGGAGATTGCTGAAGACCCCAATTGGGACGTTGATTCAACGTACAAACAGGCACTGGGGCAAATCGTTGAAAAACATGACATCCAACTGGTGATTGATCTGCATGGGATGACCAATCGGCACCAAATTGGGGTGGCGGTTGGCACGATAAACGGCCGGGCCTGCCCCCAGCATGAGCCGTTACTGGAGCAAACGTTTGTCGATGCAGGCTTTGTCTCAATCAAGCCCACGTTGCTAGATAACTTGCCATCCCGCCCAGAACCACAGTGGAAACGGTTGGTTATGAACCACCCACGGTTTACCGGCGGGGTGAAAAGCCATACGGTTACCCGATTTGTGGTTGATGAGCTGCAGATTCCGGCCGTGCAAATCGAGCTAACCTCGGCATCCCGCATCCCGTATCGAGCACCGCATAATGGCTGGCCGTTTCACTATTTTGGGGAAGCAGAGGCGATCAGAACGACGATGCAGACTCTGACAGAGTTTATTAAGATTTTGGATTTCTGATTTTCAGTTTTGCGCTCCCCATAAACACTGCCCCAAAAGTTTCGTTCTCATGCGATCCCGACTTCGACAAGCTCAGTCTACACCAATATAGGGTAAGCTGAGCTTGTCGAAGCTGAGATTGCAATCCTCAAATACTCTCGAAGACTCATGCTGACTATTTGGCAGGGAAGAGGAATCGTAAATCGCCTCATTTTCTGCGGATGCCCAGTTTGCGGCCGACCTGCTTGGGTAGCTTAATCGTTTTATGGGCCGTCAACATACTTTCTAGTCCTGTCTGCACCGTATCAGGAAAAGGCTCGCTCTTGCGGCTTTCATAGCCTACATGCATCCCCAAACACTCATTGGTTGCTGCCAAATAGCCTTTTTCAACGTGATACATCATGTGGATGTAGTGAACCCGTTTGTAATCCCAATCGAGCAGTTGAGTCTCAACCCGAATCGGATCCCCTTCAAAAAGCTCTTGAAGATAATCCACATTCATGCCGAGCGTAAAGGTTGAATAACCGGTTTCCTGATGGGTTAAACCGATATTGAGGCCTTCATAAAACTCATCGGTGGCCAAGTCAAAGGCCAAAACATAAAAGGCGACGTTCATGTGGCCGTTGTGGTCGATCCACTCGGGCTGGACCGTTTGGGTAAAAGTTGGAAGGATTATGGTCATAAGTGATTTTCGGTTTACGATTATAGCTCTTTGCCGATCTCCGTTGGTCATGGAGCCATAATCGTAAATCCATCTGATTGAGCTAAACTAACCGGATGAAATGGCCAAACGAAAAACAATGCGCATTGTCGCTAACATTTGATTTTGATGCTGAGTCGCTCTGGCTGGCGAATAACCCACGCCATCATGAGCTACCCGGCGTATTGGCACTGGGGAAGTATGGTGCCAAAGTGGGTGTGCCCCGAATTTTAGATTTATTGCGGCATGAAGAGATTTTCGGCACTTTTTTTGTGCCCGGCTGGACGGCCGAAAAGTATCCCCATTTGGTGGAGCAGATTTTAAGACATGGGCATGAAATCGGCCATCACGGTTACACGCACGATGCGCCTGACCCCATCGACCCAGATATGGTTGAGCGGGAGATTGATATGGGGCTGGTGGCTTTGCAGAAGGTAGCCGGTGTCCGGCCGGTTGGCTATCGTGCGCCTGATGGAGTTTCTTCCGAACTATCGCTACGCTTGTTGGCAGACCGGGGGTTTTTGTACAACAGCTCGTTTAAAGATGATTACAAACCGTACCGCCATAAGCTGGCTGATGGGAGACCCGGCCCGGTTGAGCTACCGGAACAGCCGGAGCTGGATGATTGGGCCTTTGGGGGCTTAAGTATGCGCGAAGCGAAACCGCTGTACACCAAAGATGCGGTGCTTTCGATTTGGCAAGATACGTTTCACGAATTACATGCGTGGGGTGGGGCGTGTACCATTGTGATGCATCCGCAGATTACCGGCCGGCCGATGCGCCTGGCTACGCTGCGCGAGTTTATCCACTTTACCCGCCGGTTCCCCAATGTGTGGACTACCACCTGCCGTAAAGTGGCAGAAGCCTTTGTGGCACAAGAACAGTGATTTGCGATTTCAGATTTTCGGTTGACGATTAAGTCTCCACTTCGCATCTACTTGGTCATGGCGTCATAATCGTCCCTCGTCAATCGTAAATTATTTGAGTGAATTGATCAGATCAACATACTGCTGCATCGCATCGTCTTGACCTGTGCCGGATAGTTTTGCCCACGCATCAAACTTGGCCCGGCCGACCATGTCGAACATTCCCGGCCGTTTGCCGCTGGCATCACCCGATGTCCCTGGTTTGTAGAGAGAGTCGATTTTTAGAAGGGTGTCGTTGTCCGGCCGTGATGCTAAGTTTTTACTTTCGGCTACCGCTGTTTCAAATTGTGATTGTAAATCTGACATGTTTTCCTCTGCACAGGCGTTAAAAAGATGGTCAATTCGAATTAATTCAAAGATGATTTTATGTGGCTCGTGCAGATTCGGCAATCTACCTTCAACCCGATTCATCGGGTTTCATGGTTTAGCCAAGCGTTTCAACTCTTGGAGCAGGTGTCATGGAAACAAAAAAGGCTTCCGGCCGATCTTGATCATGCCAGAAGCCTTTTTTGTTTATGTTCAATCAATTTTTGCAGATAATTGATTGAACTCAAAAGTGTGAATTATCCAGATAAACTTTTTGCCTGGTTTTACAAGTTGGTCAAAATGAAAAACTTAGAAATTCACTTTCAGATTAATTGTTTGGTGTAAGTAACCCCTATGAAAAAAAGAAAGCCCATTTTCGCCTGCATAGTCATTTTTCCCATCTTTCTAATGTCATGTGCAAATGAAGCGATCCCAGATTCCAGATTTATAGAAACTAATCAAAGGTTTTCGATAGAGATACCCACAAATTACAAGATTGTTGATCTGTCCAGCAAAACTGAGATTTGGATCGATATAGTCCTTGAGAATTCTAGCGGCGTTCCATATGTTGCAATTCGAGATTGCGAATTAGACAGTGAAGGAAACTTTATTTGGAGTCTTATTGACGATGCTGATGGTGATTTTAGTCAAGCTTATACAGAGGATATTGCAGGCTATGATGCAATGATTAGTGAATATACATTTACTTCAACCCGACGGACAGCAGGTTCAAAAATTATCTACATCACTGACGGGGAGTTGTGTCTGACATTCTTAGACATCACCTTAAACAATGAGTCTGACATATCTGAATCAGAAAAAATTCTTGATAACATTATAAATTCTATCGATTTCAATAAATAGCATTTGGAATCGATAGAATTTTGGCTGAACTTATTTGAGAATGGGTAGTTGCTGAGCAAAGTTAGCCAGCTTGCCATCCCTCAGGTTGTTTTTCGTAGCTGTCATCATCTTCTTTAAACTGTTTCCAGATTGCCGAGAATCCGATCACAATCAAAATCACCGGCCAGAATTGACCCACTGAGCCGATTGCATCAAGCAACACGCCATCTGTCAAAATGCCCACCCCAATCAGAGCCATGATGCTGCCGGGAATTACGGGCCACAAGTGGTAATCGTTGAAAAACAGTTTGGCTAAAACCGGAATTGAGAACCATCCGGCCGCAAAGCCAAGCATAAAGAGCGAACCTTCTCCATCACCAGCAATGCTGGCCGCAAGTGATGACTCGGTCAAAATGACACCGAGGCCAATACCGGACAAAATACCGCCGGGAATCAAAAGCCCAGAGCTACGGCCGATGACCGACCACATGATGAAGCCTAATCCTAAAAGTGAGAGGAAGAACCGGCCGTCAAAATCTATATATTGTGTAACCAAGAAAACGATGCCTAAAGCGATCAAACCGATACCCGAAACCACTGATTTATTGTTTTTGTTCATCTTTACCTCAAAGCATCATGATTCGATGCACTAGATTTGTTTAATTAACTGATGAACAAATGATATCGGTATGCAGGGTCATGTTTGAAGTGGCGAAGGTCATATCAAGGTCATGGTGCGGTCATGACATGATCAGCTCTTTTCCGCTAAATAACCTTTCTAATTTTTTCTTTTGCTGAGCGGCTTGGACTCTAAAAGAACTCAATGTTCCCAACAGACTAATAACTAGAAGAAAGAAAAACGCGAGAATACATTCGAGAAACAGGCCCAATGATCCTTCTAAGAAAAAACTGACTACACGTGCCACGAATCCTATGGTGATCCCCCCAAACCCTAAGAGCATAAAAAGTAATGCAATTGGGCGTGGTCCTATTTCCACATGAATTATTGTCTTTGTTCCAATGCGGTGAAATCTCCCAGTAATTAATGGCAAAAATGGGTCACCCTTCAACCTTTTGTTGCGTCTTATTCTGAATTCTTTGATGTTTACTTGGCCACGATATTCATAAGTACGGTAAATGGGTTTGTGCAACCATGCCAGATGGTGCTGATCCACTTTTTTACTCAACCGTTCTACAAGTTTTTCCGGTGGCAAGGATGTTTCGATCTGAAATGAATCGTAAGGTAGTAGCCTCATGCGTGTCTCCTGTTAGTTATATCTCCCTATACGTAGAATCCCACTTTTTGTTTGACTATCGCAGATCGACCTCGACAAAATCCCCGGCCGGATTTGCGGCCGCGTCTAACACCGGCACCGCTTCACCCGACGGGTAAATGTACATCCCAAAGATCATGCTTGCTGGGTCAGCATCAATTGCGATGTCAGGCTCAAACAGGCTCACAACAATATCATTCGGCCGCCACTGGCTGGGTGGAAACGCCCCGATGTCCGCTTGCCCTATTTTGTTTCTATCTGCATCAAACAGTTGATTGGTTAGGTGATAATCAGGCTGAAATGCTTCTCCTGTGCGCCAAACCAAACTTGTAGGATTGGTTGAATCCGGTCCGGCATATCCTAGCAGATTGACAAAGTTGCCCAACAGCGGCTCCGGCTCAAACGGGGTGATTGAGTCCGGTTGTACACTACCTTCCAGCGCAAAAACTAGCGATCCTAAACCCGCACGGGATTTGCCAGCCCAAGCTGTTTGGGTGCGATCTGAATAGATTGAAGTTGCCGCGAGCTCATTGACCGTGATGAGAACAACGCTGTTTTCGGCCGGAAAGACCGCTGTGTGATCCCCATCCACAAAACGACGCGGATGATTGCGCAGATGAAAATCATAAATCGCTGCATCCGAATCAATTAGGGGATCGGTCCCATCACTCATAACTAAAACTTGATTGGCTCCAGCGTCAGCCATCTGTCGCTCGATCTCTGCAACTGTTTCTAGCTGCATGTAGACCGGATCGCCAAAGCCGCCGACGGTGTTGTTTTGATCCAAAAATCGGAGCATGTTGAGATTGGCATAAGCGAAAATCCCGGCCGTGATTGCAACCAATCCCACCAACCCCCATTGCAACTTTTGATTACCCAACCGTTCAACCGCTAGCCCAGCCAAAATATAACCGACCGGATAAATCGGTAGCATGTAGTGCAGCTCTGGCTGAACGGGGAACCAGAGGAAAGTAGCGATGGGAACGACGAGCCAAGTTAAAAGGAGAATGGAGAAAGGGGGAAAAGGGGTATCGCCGGATGACCGATCAATCGAAAATCGAAAATCGAAAATCGTTAATCCAAGGCCCGCTAAGGCCGCCAGCCCCCAGACCCAAAAGATCCAGCTGGTGGGTGGGAGCTGGGCCAAGAAATTTTGGAACTCAGCTCCGGTGATGGCATGGAACTGCCAGCCGGTGGTGAGCCGCACTGCATGTAGTAGCGGCTCCCAACTGAATGTGATGCTTCGGTCGCCGCCGGAACTGAGCACGCTTAACCCACTTGACCGAGCAAAGATGTAATAGATAAATGGCGCAAGGGTCAGCAGGGCGACTGCGCATCCCACAAAAAAAGCGCGCCAGGGCATTTTGCGCCAGAAAATAGCGCATAAAACGGCCGAGCCAGCCAGTAGGCTAATGGCTGCCAGATGAATTTGAAAAGCAAACACCCCGGCCGCAATATGCACAATGAGCCACTTTTTGCGATCTTCAACAAAGGTCAACGCGGCCGAAAAAGCCCAAACCATCACAAAAAATGGGAGCAGGTTTTGGGCCCAGATTTTGCGCGAGTGGACAATGGCCCACGGGCTAACGGCAAACATCAGGGTGGCAACGATGGCACCGGTGCGGCCGACGTAGCGCCGGGTAAAGAAATAGCACAGCAACACAGCGGCCGTGTTCAGCAGGCCGGTAAAAATCGTGGCCGAGTAGATGTGTTTCCAGAAAAAGAGGGGGAGTGCGTAGCTCCAAACGCTGGCCGGAAAGTTAGGAATACCGACCGAACTGCTGATGCCTCGTATCGGGAATGTTTTGAACTCCGCCATCTCAATCGCCAGAGTCATGAGCCGTGCTTCATCCGCTTTAAACTCGGTGATGCCGGGCCAAATGGTGCGCAGTAGCCCCGCCAGTAAAACGATGGCGGTGACGGTTAGGATTTCCCAGAGGGGGATCGGCCGTTTTTGCATGGTCCCAAGTTTATCATGCAAGATCCAGGATGCAGGACGCAACGGCCGTTTTGTTACTTTACGTCTGAAAATAGTCTTTATAAATTATTTGAGCCCAAATACCTAACTTGAAATCAACTCGAGCGGTGTCATCGGGCCTTTAGGCCTTAGATGACACCGCTCTTTTGGAAGACAGAGGTTATTTATTAATTGTTTAACGGAACGCATTTACGTGTGTAAATGAAGCGACTTACACCCTCTCTAACCTGTGATGTGGCTCAGGTGGCAATTCTACTCGAATCTCATCCCCAACTTTTACCCTTCCACCTTCAAGTACAATCCCCATAATGCCCGCTTTACGGATTAGGTTTCCCTCTGTATCTGTATCCAGTGTGGCGGCCATCAACCCATCTTGAAAATTGTCGAGCTGTTTGCACGGATTGCGCAGACCGGTGATTTGGACTGCGGCCGTTACTCCGATTTTGAGCACTGTGTCACGTGGCAAAGCCAGCAGGTCTATCCCGGCCGTGGTGATGTTTTCACCTACGTCGCCCGGATTGACGCTGAACCCTTTTTTTGCCACCTCATCAAACAGTTCGTAGTGCACCAAATGCACTTGGCGCAGATTAGGCTGGGCCGGGTCCGCTTTTACTCTGGATCGATGCTTAACGGTGACTCCCATGTGGGCATCCCCCTCAACGCCAAGCCCTTTGAGCAGGGTGATTTCGTCTTTTGAAAACTTGCTAAAGGTGTGAGTTTTGCTGATGTGAACGGCGGTTACTTTTGCAGACATAATCGTGTGTGCACTAGACCAATTAGGCTTTAAAAACCTGACTGGTCTTCATGAATAATCAAGCCTTCGTGTGCCAATGTGATCGGCACAATTTGCCAAGTTTTATTTTCTTGCAGGATGGCGGTTGCCAAGTCAACTTTGGTTTGCTGGTTCCCATCGGTCAACAGCGTAACCGAGCCGCCGTCACCACCAGCCCCGTTTATTTTGTGCCCCAGCGTGCCAAACTGCCGGCCGATTTTGATCACACGCCCGGCCGCTGGGCAAATTAGCTCTGGGTGCAGCATCCGTTGTCCGGCCGTGTTTTGCACCATCGCTTGCCCCAATCCCACAAAGTCCCCCAGCTCAAGACAGCGATAGCTGGCTTGAGCCGTTTGGCGTAACGCATCGATCGGTTTGGCCATGGGGCCGATGTCTTCCATTTCTCGAATCACTTTTTCATGCACGGCCGACGAGCTATGCGGTTTGCCCAAATAAATCAGCATCAGCCGTTGTTCCAGCTCTTGTTGGATCGCTTCTGACAAATCCAACTGTTCTACACTTGCATGTGGATACGCATCCATGTGAATTAAGTTGACGCCACCAAACGCGGCCGCGATTTGATCCTGAATCCCGCTTTGCTGGCCCAACTGCTCTGTTTCAACCCGCCACGCGGCCCGAGCCAGTTTGTGGGGGGACAAACGGCCGGGAGTTAATGCGTCTAACGCACCGGCTAATGCCACACAGGCTGCGGCCGAGGTGCCGGTGCTCGCTCCGTACGGTGCATCGGACCAGATGGTGATGTCGAGGGCCACATGCTTTGGCATACCGATTTCTGCGATAGTCGCCTCGAGCAGTGGGTGTTTGCCCCACGTTTTTGTGCTGATTCCGGTTGGGCAATAGCTGTCCCCAAAGTTTTTTGCGTGGATGGTGATTGGCGGCCGGTCGATTGTTTGCTCAAAGGCAAGTAACTCTACATGCACACGGGGTTCGATGGCGATGTGGAAGATTTTGCCTGTTTCAGCAAACCAGGTGTCGGTCCAGCCACCGTTGTCGCAGATGCGGGTGGGAGCACTGGAGGAGATTTTTCTAGATAGGGACATTGTTGAATTTTTATCACACGATGCTGTGAACTTCTCCGTTATCAATTGCCGATTGCCAATTGTGTATTGCCCATTTCAACCATTTGGCATTTGCAATTAAGTTGTTGGCAATAAAAGTTCCGGCCGAAAATGGGCAATGATCAACAGACAATGGGCAATCGGCAATGAGAAGGGTACCTACTTAAGTTTTCCCTTTGCTGTGTTTACACTTGCCGAAAGAATACGTGCTAGTTGAGAACACTCATCAATCACATCAGCCAACTTGTTTTCAGTCAGTAATTTACTTTCGATAATAATCTTTAACCAAACTTCGGTTTCATTCAGCTCCTTCAATGCAATCTTCAACTTATGGATAAAATCTCTTGTACTTTCAGCGGCTCTGGCTTCCCCATAATTGGGTGCGGGAGAAGTGCCACTTCTGAGCATTTGCCCTGCTAAGTGCTTCCCTGCTTTACTGTCTGGTAGCGCATCGCATACAGAGATAATTCTCGCCGCAAATTTTATCAGCCTCTCCTGAATGTCTTTCCCCTTATACATGTTTCTCCGTGATGATAGGTTAATAGATGATCAATTATGATATTTAAAAAGGCTTATCGCAATGCGAACTTCTCCGTTATCAATTGCCGATTGCCAATTGTGTATTGCCCATTTCAACCATTTGGCATGTGCAATTAAGTTGTGGGCAGTCAAAGTTCCGGCCGAAAATGGGCAATGATCAACAGTCAATCGGCAATCGGCAATGAGTTATGCTGCATAAGGTACCGGCATGACTCGCATCGGCCCATCAATCACAACTGTCTCTTCAAGCTCGGTCGTTGTGATCTCGGCCAACGCATCCCGAATTTGATGTAACTTGCTGATCGGAAAGTCAAAGCCGTTGTGGCTGGGCAAAATTTGCTTCAAACCGGGCAAGGCACACAGTCTTTCAATCGAATGTTTGTACTCTGCCAACCCCCCTTTTTCTTGAATAAAAATCGGGCCGTCATACAAATTGTCGCCGCCAAATAGGATGCCCATGTCCCGCTCATAAAAACAGCAGTGGTCGGCGCAGTGGCCGGGGGTGTGCAGAACTTCGAGCTTAAACGGATCTAGCTCCAGCACATCTCCATCCTTAAAAAATGTGGCCTGTGGAAATGGGTTGATGCTGAATGGGGTAGGCAGCCCGGCCGGAGCTTTGCCCCAGAATTGTTTGGGTTCAACAAATTCCGCACAAAATTCGGCCGAAAGCCCCGTTTTGGCCCGCTTGTGATTTTCAGGGTGATCCGGCATCAGCACGTGGTCAAACTCAAAGTTGTTACCGATGTGGTCAAAATGCTGGTGGGTGTTGATGACTTTGCACGGCAGGTCGGTGTGCTGTTTGATGATCTCTTCTAGGCTAAAAAAGCCGCAGCAGGTGTCGATTACGGCCGCTTCTGTTTTTCCAATCAGCAAAAAGGCCAAGACCTCTTCGGTATGCCCCCATTCTGCTATGCCGATAATGCGACCTGTAATTTGTTTGGTTGTGTACCAATTTTCTTTCGTGTGTGGAACTCGGTTCATATTGGTTTACCCCATGTGATTTTGGTTGAAACTGGATAAGTGATGATGTTGTCTTTGGCATATGGCTCAAGAATGGCCCTAAATTTGTGATCAAACTCAGCCGCACGCTCTGGTGTCATCGCTTCAATCGATAAACTTGATCTTGAGTGTTCGGCTTTTAAAAAATCATCTATTGACTGAGTTATTTCAACAGGCTGACACATTTTAATATCTTCAACCTTAAATAGCTTTCGTTTTTCTAATTCCGCTACCATGTCGAACCATTGAAAATCTTTCATGGTGGAATAGTCTGCAATTAAGTTTCTTCGCTGATCCGCCCATGGCACGTTTATTGGAGCATCACCACCGGCAATGGCGAAGGTGCCACCGCTGGCTAAATGGCGGCCGAACTTCGGTAGAACAACGTCCCAATCCATCCAGTGCAGACTGGCACCCGCCACGATGAGGCCGTATTTGGGCTGCAGCTCGGCCGTTTCAATCGGGCTACACTGCCAAAAAATGTGGGGATGGTCTCCGCCGTTTTGCTGTTTGCCAGCTTGGATCATTTCGGCCGAAAAATCAACGGCGTCCACCCGTTTAACGTGAGGGGCCAACTCACGGGCCAGCTTACCCGGCCCACACCCAGCATCTAGCACGCTGAGGCAATCCGGAGCCATCAAATCCAGAAGCGTTTCAACCACTTCGGCCGAATAGGGGGCACGATGTTCATAAAGCTCTGCGACACTTTTGAGCTTAAAGCGGGAGGCGTTTTCTGAGTTTAAATGAGCGGGTTTAGACATTGTTTTGATCTCTAGTATTGGTGGACTGATGGCCCATGACCCCCCGAAATGTACTACGTTTTTTGAAGGATGTGCAAATGTTCAAGAGTAGAATTTTTAGGTTAGAAGTGGGCGTGGTCTTATGCATTAAATCTAGCCGTTGAACCTTCATGTAAGTTTTAACCAGAGAGGTATAAAGATAATGCTTAAAAAAATAGTTATTGGTGCGGTCATGTTTGTTTTTGTGATTTTGGCCGCCGGAATTGTTGCGCAAACTAGCGTGACCAGTGCAAATTTACTCGCAACGCGTACACCTGTGGTGGGTGAGTCCATCCCTACCAGAACCCCTGTTGTTGGTCAGACTGTTCCAACTCGAACCCCCGTTCCCTATGCCCCCCAGATTCAAATCTCTAATTTTATTGATTTTGCTCCGGGTATTACTCAGATCATTATTAAATTGAATGGTGAAGAGCTGGTTATATTGAAATACGGTGACACCTCAGAGTATATTTCCGTGCCGGTTGGCACCTATTTGATGGAAATTGTGGGGGTAACTGAGGGCACACGCGGCCCAGAAGATTATTTGCTTGCTTATTCGACTGTAACCTTTGCACTTGAAGCAGAATATTCGGCCGTTATCGGTGGTGATGCAGGTGCAAATCAGCCGGGGCAAATTAAAATTGTCGAAGATGACAACAGCGAGCCACCGGCCGGAAAAGCCAAAATCCGTGTTGCACACTTTGCTCCATTTGACAGTGTGCTGGCGAATACCGAAGTGAATGTGATCGATGAAGGGACGAACGCCGTTTTTGCCGGACTTGCTGATATCCCATTTGGCACCATTTCTGACTACATTGAAGTGGATGCAGGCACCGCATACGATTTGATGGTAACCAACGGTGCCGGAACTGTTCTTGACCTAGAACCGGTTGCGTTTTCAGAAGGTGAAATCGTGACGATTGTTGTGAATGGTGGTGGGGCAAATCAACCGGTTGATGCTGGTGTCGTGTCTAATCTGCGCAAGCTGTTTTTACCGGTTGTTTTTGAATAACTCTTGTAACTTATTTACCGACAAACTTTAAATAAAGCTGGGCGATCATACGGCTTAAAGTATGGTTGCCCAGCTTTTTTTGTTGCTTTTATCAAAAAGGCGGGGATGCATCTAAACTTGCGCTACGCCCACAAATCGCCAACCGTAAACCCATTGGGGAATGGATCGGTAGGATCAAGCACATACTGAGCGATGCCGCTGATCCACGCTTGGCCAGACAGGGTAGGGACAACGGCCGTATATGGTCCAACTTTTGTTTCTTCAACCAAACGGCCGGTAAACAGAGTGCCTAACACACTTTCATGCACAAAATCTTGATGTAAGCCGAGTTCCCCTTTGGCATGCATGACCGCCATTTTGGCACATGTACCTGTGCCACACGGCGAGCGATCTAAAACGCCGGTCCAAGTGGATGGCTTGTCCCAATCTACATGGCCGGTGGGCACGGTGACTCCGTTTTTGCGATGGGCTGCCGGATGTGTGGGTGGCCCCGAAATTTGCCCGATGGTGGGTCCTGTGATGGCTGAATTTTCGGGATGCACAACGGGGAGCTGTTCGGCCGCAGCTTGCTTAATCATCTCAGACGCTCGGGTGATCTCAGCCCCATTTTCAGACGTAACCTCTAGCCCGAGTTGATCTCCATCTGCAATGACATACATCATGCCACCCCAAGCGATATCGACGGTAACTTTGCCCAGATGTGGCACATCAATCACCTTGTCTAGGTGGATGGCAAACGCAGGGACATTTTTAAACGTCACGTTGGTGACTTTGCCATCCTTGCAGTCAGCTTTTACTTTGATGAGGCCGGCCGGGGCTTCGAGCGTTAGCTCTGTGACCGGCTCGGTCATTGGTAACATGCCGGTTTCAAGCAGCACCGTTGTTACACAAATTGTGTTACTGCCGGACATGGGTGGGTAGTCAGTCTGCTCCATGATGATAAATCCGGCGTCGGCATCAGGATGCGTGGGGGGCATGAGCACGTTGCAGCACAAAGCAGGATAGCCACGCGGCTCGCGCAGCATTCGTTGCCGAATATGATCGGCGTTTTGCTCCATCCACTGCATTTTTTCAAACATTGTGTTGCCCGGCATGTCGAGCACGCCGCCGGTAATTACTCGCCCGGGTTCGCCACAGGCATGGGCGTCAACGGCCGTGATCATATTGCTGAATCTCATATTTTTGTCTCGTCTTTTGGGTTATTTATTAATGACTCGACCCCTTTAATTTGAAAGGGGGATCTACTGGTTAAATGATTTAAAAAGTTGTGCCAACCTTCCGTATTTAGCCCTTCTTCGATTTTTATGATTCTCCCTGTCTTTGAGCGTATTTGCAGATGATCTTGTACTAAAATGCCAAAGTTGGCGGGTGATTGAACTTTTATTTCAGAAATGTCGTGATTCTGCAGTTTTATCGCTCTTAAAGGGAAGATGATGACGATAAATTCATTATGAATATCAATTCGAAGTGGTCTAAATAGTTGAAGAATCGGATGGGCAAAAAGTAGGAAAGCGACGATGAAGGTTGACCCAAAAAGAAGAAAGAACCCCATAAAAAAAGGAAATAGTGCTGTAGGAGCCCCATCTTCACCGAAAAAAGACAGAATAAACCCTAAAGCGACGATTGAAACAATCATCACTAATAAAGCACGAGTGATAAAGTTTTTGAGCGTTTTCCATATAGGATCAAATTTTTGGACTCCTATCCAATATGAATCATAGTGCTCTTGATGTAAGTTGCCGTAGAAATTTCTCAGAGCCATTTGGTAAAAGTAACAAATTTATGGTGGCTTGCAAACAACAAAAAAACCATCACTTGTTTAGGGTGATGGCTTTCTAGGCGACGAAGGTGTCTAGCTTCTGCATGTTTATCGATGAGCGCGAATCATAAGGGCAACAATTCCAAGTCCAAACGAGCCGGCCGCCATGCCTGTGCGAAACGCGTTGGCCGCATTCCATTGATCGCGGATCGATTCCCATCCGGCCGGGACATTTTGTGGGTCCCACGCTTCAGTAATTTCGTTAAGCGGCAGGTTTACGTTGTTTGTGTAGATAAAAACGCCAAACAGATAGATGGCCCACGCGGCAACAATCATCCAAAAAGACAATGTGCGCCAGTGACGCCAGTTAATGGCTAGCGCAATAATCGGAAGTAAAACCCCGCCGAAATACAGCGCAAAAAAGTTAGCATGGCGCACATTTTGATTGAAAAGTGATTGAACGGTGGCGTACGTTTCTCCGTTTACATTTAGCATCGCCAAGTTTACGTTGAACGTGTAGGTCCAGAAAAAACCGGCCATGATGCCAAATACGATCGTCACAATCCCAAACGATAGATTTTGGGCGATCGTTAAGCGGCCGGTGTCGCTTTCTTCAAGGGTTGTGTTTTGCAGGTTCGCAACTGCTATGTTCATGATATTCCTCCGTAGGACGATGTCCCGTTTGATTAAGTTAAATCAACTGTAACGGAGGCTAAAAATCATTTCATTAACCTATGTTAAAAGTTTGGATGTCCATTCAGCAACTTGTGTAGGGGGCTACGCCTTCGGAGCGGAAAGTCGGCCGAAGAACACAATTGTTGCCCGACGGCGTAGACCCCTACCGCAAAATTTTAGCCTGCTGAATAGTTAAAAGTTTTGATCCTTTTTTAAGCGGGATAGCGAAACGTTGGTGATCCCTAAAAACGAAGCGAGGTGGTAATCAGGGATTTGGTCAATAAAAGTAGGGTATGTTTTTAGCAGGTTTTCATAGCGTTCAGCGGCCGAGAGGAGCAAAAAGTCATGCTCTCTTTGAAATTTTGTTTCGACCAACTTTTCAGCAAATGGGAGTGCAAACTGGGCCCATTTGCCATGCTGTTTTAGCAAGGTGTGTAGGGCCTCAAAGTCACATTCTAGCAGGGTGGTTTTGGGGATGACGGCTATGTTAAACAAGATCCCATTATTGCGATCCATCGGTGCCACGGGCCAAATGCAGCTACCGTCCCCAAAAAAAGCTTTGTTAAAATCGCGCCCTTCAAGATCGATGTAGAACATGCGCAGAATGCCAGAGTGAATGTAGTAGAGTTTGCTCCATTTGTCGCCGTGGCTGAGCAGGGTTGTTTTGCGGGGCACTTCTCGCACGCGGGTGGCAGGCTTTAGGGTTTGGACGACCTCGGCCGGGAGTTGCAGACGGCCGAGCACCCGTTTGGCAAAAGCCTCGAAAATTAGGTCATGCTGCAGTTTGGTGTTCATACGTCAAATTCTGTGCGCCACTGGTTTAACTGCTCAAGCGTGATTCCGGCCCCGCCGCACACAATAACGGCGATCGTTTGTTTGTCGGCCAAAAAGTCACTGTTGTTGAGTACAGCAGCCAGTGCAGCGCCACAGGCTGGCTCAACCAAAATCCGATGATCGTCTAAAAATTGGACACAAGCTGCAACCGCTTGAGCGTCGGTCACGAGTTGGGTAGCGGCCCGGCCGGATTTAACCAGCTCCCACGCGGTTGGTGAGACTTGTTTGGCTCCCAGAGTGGTTGCAATCGTGGTGATTTTATCAAGCGTAATGTGCTTGTTGGCCATACGTGATCCATGTAGCGATGCCGCCCCTTCTGTTTCAATCGCCAAAATGGGTACATCTCCCCAACCAACTTGATCCAGCCCCTGAGCAACCCCGATGAGCAAACCGCCACCACCAACTGAAAGAACCACAGCGTCTGGTTTAGGGCCTTGCTGTGCCATTTCAGCCACCATGGTGGCGTGCCCGGCCCAGGTAACCGGGCTTTCAAATGGATGGAGCAATGCGGCTCCATCTTGCGCCATTTCTGTCGCCAGCCCGTGCGCTTCTACCCAGCTTTCCCCATGCACAATCACGTTGGCCCCTTCGGCCGCGATCAGATCTTTGGCCCGTTGTTTGGTTGACTCCGGCACAACGACGGTCACCGGTACCTGAAGCAAGCGGCCGGCCCACGCTACAGCCAGCCCAGCATTGCCACCTGATGATGAGACAAATGATGTTGCTCCGTTCGCTAAATAATCTTGGCAGGCGGCCGCCATCCCCCGAGCTTTAAACGAACCGCAGGGTTGCAGGGCATCTAATTTGAGCCAAATGTTTTTGTTGAGTGTTTGCCCCAAAGCATGGGACTGAACATAGGGGGTTTCCAAGTGGAGCTGAGACATATAACATCCAGAGGTGAGAAGGTTTGTTAAATGTCGTAGTTTACCTCAAAGGTCTGTATTAAGGGTTGAAGAATGAATAATAGCCCCGCGTTTAATCTTTAATTTAGTAGGATCTTCTGGCATTAAGTTGGGCTAAATAATCGGGATATCCTTTGGACTAACGCCGGCCGTTTCCACCAATACATGAAACTTAAACGTGCTCCCTTCACCTAACGTAGATTCCACCGTAATATCGCCACCCATTTCAAGGACGATCATCTTGGTTAAAGTCAGCCCGATACCGGTCCCCTCATACTTACGTGTCAAAGATGAATCTACCTGCTGGAACGATTCAAAAATCTTTTCGATGTGATCTTCTGGAATGCCAATGCCGGTATCAGACACTTCAAAGTTTAGTTTTACCCGCCCCTCTGCCATATCTGACCCTGCCACGGCTACTTTAACCCCACCTGTTTTTGTGAATTTTAAAGCGTTGTCAAACACATTAAAAATCGCTTTTTCGAAGCGTTCTGCATCCGCCCAGATCATCGGAGGCAGGGTCTCATCATCGATGGCTGATTCAAAATCTAACCCTTTGCTTTTTACCTGACCTTCAAAAGTCGAGATTGTTTTGTAGAGGATTTGAGGGAGGTTGATTTGAGTCGGATTTAGTTCGATGTCAATGAATTCCCCTTCTGAAAAGTCCAAAAGGTTTTGAACAATTGTCATTAACTCTTCGCTCGACTCAAGTATTTGGTCTGTATATTCCCTTTGCTCTTCGTCTAGCTCTGTATCGGTCAAGATTGTTGACAGGCCGATGACCGCATTTAGGGGTGTGCGTAGTTCATGGCTCATGTTGGTCATGAAATTTGATTTGGCGTTGGCAAATTCCACCGCTTTGGTTTTCGCTTCGATTAACGCGCGCTCTGTTGCTTTTTGACTGGTGATATCTCTGGCAACGCAGATGACGCCAAACTCACCTTCATGCAGTTCGAGCATGGCGGCCGACATCGAGATTTCAATTTCTTTGCCGTCTTGCCGGGTGATTTTGTACTCAGACTGTTTAATGATGGTGCTTTCTGTAATGCGTCTTTTGTCGTGTTTTAACCAGTCGGGCCGTTCAGATGATGAGAATAACTGATCAAACGGCTGGCCAATCAATGCGGAGTCTGCGTATTTCAAGCTTTTTTGTGCGGCTTGATTAACCGTTTTGATATTTAACTCTTGGTCAATCACAAACAACATATCCCCCATAGATGAAATTAAGTTGTCTGCATATTCTTTAGAAACGGTCGTTTTCTTCAGCTTGTCTAACGCTTTGATGAGCAGCTTATACCCTTGGTCTGTGTTGTTTAGGGCCGCAAAAATCAGTAGGCAGGCACATATTATGACAAAATTTAAGATGATCAGATCTTCAGCAAATGGATACTGATTAAATTGAGCTTCAAATAAATCAGCCCGCTCAGCAAAAAACAGGACGGTTGTTGAAGTGACCGCTACTGTCCCATAAATTGCAAGCCCTTTTTTACCTAGTACAAGCCCTGCCATCAAAACAAGCAAGAAATAGATCGAAATATTGACGTCTCGAATGCCGTTGAAAATTATCGCATTGGCAAAAAATAGGAGGGAAAAGAAGGAGCTAAAAATGTGGCCCGCTTTTAGTAGCTCCCCCCGATGCAATATTTTTAGAAGATAGCAAGACAGCATCAAAACTAAGGTGGTAAAGATCCCTGTTGTAATCAGATCCTGCATCGGCCGGAATGCCACAGAGCTGATCATGACGAGAATGCCAATGATATTTAGGCTCAAGATCATGATCCACAGCATACGAGCGTCTCTGGTGGATTCAGGGTCATTTAATGTAGGTTTTTGTATTAGCGATTTAAATCGCTGAATTGAAAGTTCCATTGGTCGTCACAGGTGCCACACGTTTAATTTGCTTTTGGTGGCGTAGGGTTTTCAGGAGAATAACGCTAACCTCTGAGGGCTGTATATAGGTTGTTTGAACCATGCGGGCTGGAAAAATAAGGCAAGAGTCCGGTCATGTGGTAATAAAAAAGGCCCGGCCGTTTCCGACCGAGCCTTTTGCTCATGGTTTGAGAGCTAAACTGCGTTTAGCCGTTTAGCTCAAGTTAACCGTTAGGTTAACCCATATGAGGTGCGATTTCCGCCATGATTTGATCTTTTGGGCGAACACCAACGATACGAGCGACAACTTCGCCACCTTTGAAAACCATCAAAGTTGGAATGCTGCGGATGCCGTAGTAACGGCCGGGCACAGTTGGGTTTGAATCGATGTCCATTTTACCCACAACTAGACCTTCTTGCTCTTCAGCAATCTCGGTAACGGTGGGTGCTACCATGCGGCAAGGGCCACACCATTCTGCCCAAAAGTCTACTAGAACTGGTTTGTCTGAATTTAGAACATCACTCTCAAATGATCCATCTGTAATTTCGATTGGATGTGACATGTTTATCTCCTTAAAAAGGTCGATGGGGATTTTATCCTCACGCCTTTGGTTTTTATATTTAAATCTACAAACGCAAATCTTGCTTGCGCTACAGCTTATAGATGAATATCTATATAGCAATCTTACCCTTCAAAGTTTATGCGATTCATTATTGGTGTCAAGGTTATTTCTATGCTTTTCATGCAGGGTGTGGCAACCGGTTATTGATAAACGAAAAGAGTTATGCATGCGACAAGTAAACGGCTTGGTATGGGCAAACGTCCTGCTTCGAGTAAACGTCCCGTAAGACCATGGTCAAAAGCAGATGCCCCTGGCTAGAATGCTTTCGAATTCTGTCACCAAAGTTGGAAAACAATATGTCACACGAAAAACACGATCAAAACCAAGGTCTTGATACACCTGATACAACCCCTTCATTTTTTCGAATCATCATGTATGGCTTAATCGGCTATGGATTGGTTTCGTGCGTGACGTACGGATTTTTGTATGGCTTTGATTTGTCTGACCGGGCAGAAGAGATTGAGCAGAATCAAATCATAAGTGAACAGCTATTGATAAACGCATTTCCCCCGGCCGCCTATTTGTCTGATCCGTTCAAGCCAGAGCTGTCACAAGACCAAGTCCAACAATCCAACTTAACCGTTGTCGAAGACCCGGCCGGATTGGGGACACTGTTGGGGACCAACACAACGATCAGCCTTGTTTTAGTTGATGAAACGCTGCTACAAGATGAAGCTAACTTGGCGATTTTGCGGCAACAGTTGGCCCTCGGCCGCATGATTGTCGGCTTAAGAATTCCACATTCCGAGATGGCCGAATTGCTACAGCAAACCACTACGGCCGCAGATCTTGAACGAAATGAAGTGGTTGATGCGGCGGTTTGGATCAGCGGTTGGTACACGGATGATGCTGGGAACCTTGTTGACATATCAAAGGCTTATGGTGAGTTCAGTGCGATGCTGGCAGAAACTCACCAGCTGTCCCCTAATTTGATCGCTAAATAGGGACTCGGGTAAGGTTTATAGAGCTTACAACCTTCTAAGTTCACGGTAACTGAATAGGCAACCGAGCGACCGGTTCTATAATCGGGGGTGAGCTTTGGTTTATAGTGATGTGACTGCCCATTTGTTAAAACCTTGCCATATGAAAAATCGGTTTGTAAATTGGTCAAAATTATTTTTGCGGTTGGGCCTGCTGGGAACTATCGCCTTGCTTTTGGTTGCATGTAGCTCGCCCGAGCCAGCTCCGGCCGAAGTGGTTGCTTTGCCAACGGTCGCCTCGGCCGTTGATGTGCCGACCCTGCTCCCCACAGTTGTCCCAACTTGGACACCCGCAACTACCCTAACAGATGAGCAAAGCGGCTTAGTTTTGGGGGCTACTCCTACCCTTGGCGCAGCGACCAGCACGCCTCTCCCCATCCCCACAAATACAGGCACCCCGACCAATACGCCAACCCCCACCGAGACACCGGTGCCAACCCAAACGTCTGAATGGGATTGGGAATTCGACACTGAAAATTTGCGGCCGTGGGTGACCTATGCCTACGATGAACCGATCCCTGTTTTAGCTTTCCCCCGGCCGCCTGAAGATAACGGATGGGGGATGCATTGGATGCCAACGGTGAGCCAAGAGCGTTGGGCCGTTGATCGGTTTGTGGCCGAAATGGAGCGGATGCACATCAAATGGGTCGTCTTTTTAAACGAAAGCGGTGATTTACAGAGCAACGAATATTTAGTAGACAAACTGGTGCAGGCCAATATTATGCCGGTCATGCGCATTTACAGGGATAGTGTACTTTTATATGATGGGGATGTCGGCCGATTGGTGGCCCATTACCGGCCGAGGGGTGTGTTTTACTACCAACTGTATAACGAACCCAATGTCAATATCGAAAACAATCAGGGGTTTGCCAACCCCAATCACTATGCCCGAAATTGGGCGATAGAAGCGCGCAAAGTAATCAATAATGGGGGCCTGCCGGGGATTGGTGCCTTAAGCCCCGGGGGTGAATATAACCATCTTGAATTCACTGAACGCATGCTACGCGCCATCATTTTTAATGGGGATGAAGATCTGTTAAATCGGACCTGGATTTCGCTACATAACTATCATGGGGTGCGGGCTAAGGATGATATCGGCGGTTTTTTGATGTTCCGAGAATACAACCGGATAACCCGATCAACCATCGGCCGGTCATTACCCATCATCGGCACAGAAGGGGGGTCTTACAGCGATGATCCAAACCTGGTGATTGATTTGGCCCGCTACCAATATGGATTTATGGCTGAAGCCAAAGAGTCAGATCCATACTATTTTGCAACCACGTGGTGGCTGATCGCGAACAAAGCCGGAGGGGGCTTTGACAACACCTGGGAGTGGCAAGCCTTATTCCAGCCCGGATATACCCATCCTGTCGTAACTGAATATTTTTACAAGAACAGCTATTAGTGCACCATCTCAAAAGCAATTCAGCATTCTCTAGAAGGCTGTCATTCCTGCGCGTCATCCCTGCGTAGGCAGGGACAGGAATCTAGCGCTAAATCTAGCACTGGATACCCGCCTTCGCGAGTATGACGCCTCCACTAAACATTATTTAGATTGTCTTTAACGAAGCGGTCTTTGCGTCCTTTTGAAAGGCAGCAGTGTTGACTGAAAAACTGTGGTGTGCCCTAATGTTTTGCTTGATTTTCAATGTTCAATGATAATGTTGAGCATCTTTTAGTTTGCATTGTTTAAAGGAGAAACCCCGATGAAGCCAATCGAGCAACCAGACCAACATCTTGTAAAAACCGGTAGCACCGTTAAGCTCAACACCATTAGCACCAAAGCGGCCGATCATTATGAACACGACCGCAAAACGGCCGAAAAAGAGTTCAAGGCATTACGTAAAGAGTTGGCCGAGCTCCAGTTCAAGCTGTATGCGGAAGGGAAGCAAAAGTTACTGGTGGTTTTACAGGCTCTGGATGCAGGTGGCAAAGATAGCACCATTCGCAAAGTGTTTCGCGGAGTCAACCCACAAGGGGTGCAGGTTGCATCGTTCAAAGCTCCGACCAAAGAAGAGCTGGCCCATGATTATCTATGGCGCATTCATCAACATGTGCCTGCAGCCGGTATGATCGGGGTGTTCAACCGATCACATTACGAAGATGTGTTGATTGTGCGGGTGCAAAACTTTGCGCCAGAAGTGGTCTGGTCCAAACGGTTTGAACACATCAATCAGTTTGAAAAGATGCTGGCCGATACGGGTACTCGCATCATCAAAATTTATCTGCATATTTCAAAAGATGAGCAAAAAGAGCGGCTACAAGCACGGCTGGACGATCCTGAGCGGAATTGGAAGTTTGAGTCGGGTGACCTAAAACAGCGGGCTAAATGGGACGATTATCATGAGGCGTTTGAAGATGTGTTTGCTAAATGTTCTACGGACCATGCCCCTTGGTATGTGATCCCGGCCGACAATAAGTGGTACAGAAACACGGCCGTGGCCCGCATTTTGGTCAACGAATTAAGAGGTATGAATCCGCAATTTCCACTGGCTGAAGAGGGCTTAGAAAACATCGTGATTGAGTAATAATTAGACCAGCCTGACCCTAATAATCGGACTGGTCTGGAACTATTAGCCAAGCAATAACCGGCCTCCCATCTGCCCCACGCCTATGCTATAATTTAGCACTTACGTTCGACTAGTTTTATTTAACGAATTCGGTTCAAGCTGGCGTGATTCGTCATCGTCAATCGATATTCGTCAATCAACAATATGAGTGAATTCGATTTACAGTCAGAATATACGCCGATGGGAGACCAACCGCGTGCGATTGCTGAGTTAGTAGAGGGTGTGGAAGATGGCGAGCGTTATCAAACGTTATTGGGTGCCACCGGAACGGGTAAAACATTTACCATCGCAAACGTCATCCAAGAAACCGGCCGGCCGACCCTAATTATGGCCCACAACAAAACCTTGGCTGCGCAGCTGTATGCTGAGTTTCGGGAGTTTTTCCCGAACAACGCAGTCTCCTACTTTGTCAGCTACTACGACTATTATCAGCCAGAAGCTTACGTCCCGCGTCGCGACCTGTTCATCGAAAAAGAAGCTCAAATCAACGAAGAAATTGACCGGCTGCGCCTGCTGGCAACCAGTACGCTCATGACGCGCAAAGATGTAATTATCGTCGCATCTGTGTCGTGCATTTATGGTATCGGCAACCCAACCCGTTGGGGGCAAGTAAGCGTCAAACTGAAGCGGGGTGAAACCTATCGGCGTGACAATATTTTGCGCAGGCTGATCGAAATTCAATACGGCCGGAACGATGTCGACTTTAAACGCGGTACGTTTCGGGTACGGGGTGATACCTTGCACATCTATCCGGCGTATGCCGAAACCGGCTACTCGGTTGAGTTTTGGGGGGATGAGGTTGAACGCATCACCGAAATCCACCCGGTAACGGGGGAAGTGATCGCTGAGACATTTGATATCGAAATCTTCCCAGCCAAGCAATTTATCACCGATGATGAAAACATGGCTCAAGCGATTAACAATATCGAAGATGAGTTAAATCAACGGCTGGCCTATTTCAAAGCCAACAACCAACTGCTTGAAGCCCAGCGGATTGAGCAACGGACGCTGTATGATCTGGAGATGTTGCGTGAGGTTGGCTACACATCTGGGGTTGAAAACTACAGCCGCCATTTAGACATGCGTGAGCCAGGCGACCCGCCGTGGACGTTGCTCGACTATTTCCCACGTGACTTTTTGCTGGTGATTGATGAAAGCCATATGACGGTGCCGCAGATTGGCGGCATGTATGCGGGTGACCAAAGTCGTAAACAAACGCTGGTTGATTACGGTTTCCGTTTGCCAAGCGCGTTGGACAACCGGCCGCTGAATTTTCCGGAATTTGAAGAACGGATTAATCAGGTGATTTTCACTACAGCGACCCCATCGAAGTTTGAAAATGCAAATGCAACCAAAGTCGCGCGTCAGGTGATCCGGCCGACAGGTATTGTTGATCCAGAGATCGATATCCGGCCGGTGATGGGGCAGGTAGACGACCTGCTGGGCGAAATCCGCAAGCGGGTGCGTGCTAACGAGCGGGTGCTAGTCACCACGTTGACCAAACGGATGGCCGAAGTGTTGAGCGACTATCTGCTCGATAACAACATCAAGGTTCACTACCTGCACTCAGAAATCCACACGATTGAGCGAACCGAAATTTTGCGCGATCTGCGTCAGGGTATTTACGATGTGGTGGTTGGGATCAACCTATTGCGTGAGGGGTTGGACCTGCCGGAAGTTTCGCTGGTTGCGATTTTAGATGCAGACAAAGAGGGCTTTTTGCGCTCAGAATCTGCGTTGATCCAGAATATCGGCCGTGCGGCCCGACACGTCAACGGTCAAGTGATTATGTACGCCGACAAAATGACCCGTTCTATGCGTGCGGCGATAGACGAAACTGATAAGCGGCGAGAAGTGCAGAAAGCCTACAACATTGAAAACAACATCGAGCCACAATTCACCGTGCGCGAGGTGAAAGACATCACCTATGATGTTCAGAAGATTCGTGAAGAGATGGGTGAGGGGGCCGACACGGCCAGTACCGGAATCGCTGAAGGTAGTGCTGGCTACGTCGTGGGCGGCGCGCTTGATGATCTACCACTTGAAGAGCTACAGCACATGGCCAACGATGTTGAAGCGAAAATGCGGACGGCCGCGCAAGAGTTGGCGTTTGAGCGGGCCGCATCGTTGCGTGATGAGCTGAAAGATTTGCGCGAGGTGATCGGCTTAAAAGAGGCCGGTATCACCCCAGACACCCCCGCATGGGAAAAGGTTCGCAAAGCGGATCGGGCCAATTTTGAGTATGAGGTTGATTAAGTTCAGAAGGATGAAGTGTGAAGTAAAAAGTATAAAGTCTGTCATTGCTTAGCACTTCACACTTATTACTTTATACTACCCCGCTATGCCAAGATTGCCTCAAGATTTAGACACTTACACCGGCTGTGACTGTGACCAAGCGATTGGGCTTGATCCGTTGGCCGTTGGCTTTTTATCCCGCAAAACAAAGTTTGAGACGGGTAAAGTCCCGGCCCAGTTTTTAGACAAACTGCTCGCCTATTGCCATCCCCAAAAAACGGTGTGCCAGACGATGGGAACACGCAAATCGCCGTTTAGCAACGAACACGTTGTGGTTCAGTTTGATGGGGAAGATCACAAGCTAGGAGCGGCCGAGATCCGAATCATCGGCCCAGAAGACATTTATGCGGCGCCTGACCTCATCTACCATTATGTGCGAGATCACAATTACTTGCCTCCGGCCGAATTTGTTGATGCGGTCATGAAGGGGCCAAGCCCAGACTCGGCCGAGTTTCGGGCGCTGATTAATACGCTTCGGAACTTTTAGTAAAAGCAGACATCAAAAAAGCTGAATTCTTTTCACTACATTCATTGCCTGCACCATATTTTCTTTGGATTCCGTATCGAATATTGGAATAGACCAAGACTGTTTATTCAGATAGGAGACTGTTATATGTTGAATCAGAGTCAAACAAGAGTGATTAAACCGTGGAAGTGGGTTGTGGGGATCTTGGTGCTTTTATTTGGACTTCAGTTTTGGGGAACTATAAATTGGGAGCCAGAACAGATAACATTGGCACAACTTGCCGCATTGATTGAAGATGAACAAGTTACGCAAATTGAGGTAAACGGGGATTCGATTCTAGTGACACAAAATTCAGGCAAGGTTGTTAGTGCTTATAAAGAAGCGGATTCTTTAATAGAAGAATTTTCTAATCTGGGTGTTTCGCGAGATAATCTTGAAAGGGTGAATATCACGAGCAATGATACTCAAGTGCGAGATTTTTTGATCAACCTATCTTTGTCAACCATATCGTTGATTCTAATTATTGGGTTATTGGTTTCAGTTGTGCGGCGACCTCGGCCTGATGTGTAACTGTTTAAGCTCTACAAAACAATCATAACCAAAATGGAAAACCGATCTCTGATCGGGTACACTGGAACTTATGCCAAAACCGGCCGTACAACGCTTCGATTATGAGCTAGACAAAAATGTCGTGCATGATGACGCATCTTGGAAAGAGCGGAATCAAAAGCAGATAGATCTTTCATCACACCAGCCTTTGTTCGCTGAGCTGATGGGAGAATTGGCCCAACTCGAAAAAATCACCAGCAAAAATTATCATTCGATCATGCGCCGCTATGCACGGCAGGGTTTGCCGTGGCTGTCAAAATCACAGCTACAGGTCGCCTATCAAGAAGCAGGTGATTCTGGCCTTCTAGAATTTGATAA